>NZ_JARKOZ010000047.1 GCF_029978005.1 Solidesulfovibrio sp.
CCAAGCGCCAGTTCCACGACGAGGGCGTGCTCATCGAGCAGCGCATCTTCGACTTCAACCACCTCGAAGTGCAGATCGTGGCCGACCGGTCGGGCAAGAACATCGTCCACTTCGGCACCCGCAACTGCACCATCCAGTCCACGGGCCGCCAGAAGCGCGTGGAGGTGGCCCCGGGATTTCGGCCCGAGGAGGTCGAATACGCCTTCGACGCCAGAAAGGTCCTGGACGACATCGTGGGCTACTCCCTGGCCATGGCCAAAGAGGTGGCCTACGACAACGTCGGCACCTGGGAATGGATCGTCTCGCCCACGGGCCAGCCGTTCCTCATGGAGGTCAACACCCGCATCCAGGTGGAAAACGGCGTGTCCGCCGCCATCTCCCGCGTGAAGGGCAAGGACGGGGTCAACCTCATCGCCGAGCAGATCCGGATGGGCCTCGGCCAGCCCATGGGCTACGACCAGTCGGACATCACCTTCGAGGGCGTGGGCGTCGAGTACCGCATCATCGCCGAGGACCCCGCCAACCGCTTCACCCCCTGGGTCGGGCGCATCGACCAGTTCCTGGCCCCGAGCCTGCCCTGGGCCAGGCTCTACACCCACATCCCCATGGACGCGCCCTACGAGATCCCCACGGAATACGACCCCAACCTGGCGCTCGCCATCATCTGGGGGCGCGACCTGGCCGAGGCCAGGAAGCGCGGGGTGGGCTACCTGGACGAGCTGACCCTGTCCGGAGCCGACGGCGCCGGACAGGAGCTCAAGTCCAACGTCCGGTTCCTGCGGGACAAGACCGCCACCATTCTGCAATTCTAAGCGTCCCGCCCTCCGCGTGCGCGATAGGGCGCGGGGGCGGCGTTTCGGGAACATCGTATGGAAATCGAAAAGCGCGTCGTCGAACTGACCGATCGCTTGCAATACATCCAGGACGTCTTCGGCGGCCGGGAAAACGCCAACATCGCGCTGATGCGCTCGCGCCTGGGCGAATTCGCTGCCCGCCACGACGCCCCTCCCGGCGAGAAGGCGCAGATGCTGCGCCAGCTCGAGGACCTCTTCGGGTTCCTCGAAAAGAAACTCGACGAGGAGCTCACGCCCATGGACCGGGTGCGCATCGTGCGCCACCCCGCCCGGGTGAGCCTCAAGGACATCCTGGAAAACGTCTACGACAACTACACCGAGATCGGCGGCCAGGACGAATACTCCATCGACCCGAGCATGCTCATCGCCCGGGCCTACATCACCCGCAGAAAGGGCGACAAGGTCATCAACCAGCCCGTCATGGTCATCGGCCAGGAAAAGGGCCACGGCCAGGAGTTTCGAAACGGCGGTTCGGTCAAGCCCTGGGGCAACGCCAAGGCCCTCCAGTACATGAAGGTCGCCGAGACCGAGCGCATCCCCATCCACACCTATGTGTTCACCCCCGGGGCCTACCCGGTGGAGGACTTCCCGGGCGCGGCCCAGCAGATCGCGCGCAACCTCTACGAGATGGGCGGGCTTCGCGTGCCCGTGGTGTCGGTCATCTCCGAGGGCGGCTCGGGCGGGGCCGAGGCCATCGGCCTTTCCGACGTGCGCCTCATGCTCTCCCACGGCTACTATTCCGTCATCTCCCCCGAGGGCGCGGCCGCCATCGAGGCCGGCATCCGCCAGGGCCAGCGCGTGGCCCCGGAGCTCATCGCCGAGTGCGCCAGGCGGCTGAGCATCACCGCCGCCGACAACCTGCGCATGGGCTACATCGACAAGGTCGTGGCCGAGCCCGACCTCGGCGCGCGGCCCCACCACTACGACTTCTTCAAGGACCTGCGCCAGGAGGTCGTCCGGGCCACGGACCAGGTCTTCCTGGGCGTGGCCGGGTTCAAGCTCTTCCGCGCCCTGGTCGCCTCCCGGCGCAAGGACGGCGACGCCGAAAGCATGTTCGTGCGCTGGACCCTCGACGAGGCCGCCGCCGACCGGCTGGTCTGGAAGCGCTACTGCAAGTACCGCCGCATGGCCGAGACGGCCTTCCGCGACAGCCGGCCCTCCGGCGCGCGCATCGCCTCCCGGGCCCAGAGCCTTTTGTGGTCGGGCTATTCCTTCCTGCGCTACGACTTCCTCGGCAAGTACATCAAGAACCTGGCCAAGACCGTGGGCGACCTGGAGGCCGAGGTCCGGCTCGTGGCCAACCGCCTGGCCGCCCCCCTGCGCAAGAGCCGGGAGAAAAACGGCGTCGTGGCCTGCGACCCGGAAAAAAGCCGCATGCTGGTCGAGCTCTCCCAGCCCGAGCAGGGGGCCTGCCTCGAGGACTTCGGCTGGCGCTACGTGAGCCCGAAAGCCGCCGAGGACAAGGCCGTCACCTGCCCCGAGTCCAAGACCTACGGCTGCCCGGACCTCTGGGCCCCGGACCTCTACGGCGACTTCGCCGGCGTGTGCGTCAACTGCGGCCACCACTTCCCCATGGAATACCAGTGGGTGCTCGGCAACGTCTTCGACCCGGGCTCGGTCACGGAGCACGACGCCGACCTCGAGGCCGGCAATCCCCTGGACTACCCGGGCTTCGACGAAAAGCTCGCCGCCGCCAAGGAAAAGACCGGCCGCAAGTCCGGCTGCGTGTCCCTCGACGCCAAGATCGACGGCATCAAGATCACCTCCGCCGTGCTCTATTCCGCCTTCCGCGGCGGGTCGGTGGGCGCGGCCGAGGGCGAGAAGTTCATCCGCGCCCTGGCCAGGGCCCGCCGCCGCCACTTCCCGTTCCTGGCCTACGTCCACGGCACGGCCGGCATCCGCATCCAGGAGAGCCTGAACGGTCTCATCCAGATGCCCCGGGTCACCCTGGCCGTACGGCGCTACATCGAGGCCGGCGGGCTCTACGTGGTCCTTTACGACACCAATTCCTACGCCGGCCCGGTGGCGAGCTTCCTCGGCTGCTCGCCCTACCAGTTCTCCGTGCGCTCGGCCAACATCGGTTTCGCCGGCCCGGGCGTCATCAAGGAGACCACCGGCATCGACATCCCGCCCGACTACCACCGGGCCCACAACGCCCTGGCCCGGGGCCACATCCAGGGCATCTGGGACCGCCGCGAGATCCGCAAGAACCTCAAGCAGGTCCTGCTTACCATCGGCGGCCGGAATTTGTATTATCGGTAGGGGGAGAGGGAAGAGGAAGAGGCCTCCGGCGGCCAGGAGGGGGTGACCTCCTCCTGGACCTCCCCGATGGGGGGAAGGGGGCGTGCGCGATTGCTTCAAGGCGCACGGCGATGTAACGGGTAGAGAAACTCCAGTGCCGGACGAGCGGCCGGCGACGGGGAACGAGAGTGATAGACGTCAAAGCCTTGCTGGAACAGATCAAAGCCGCGCCCTACGAGGAGATCGTGGTGGAGGCGCCCCACACGGGCGTGGTCCGCTTCGCCGGCATCGAGCCCGGGACGCGGGTGGAGGCCACCTCGGGCGCCTACGGCGAAAAGCCCGGCACCCTGCTGGCCAAGCTCACCCGCGAGCACAACGACAAGCCCCTTTTCGCCGGGGCCAAGGGCGTGGTCGGCGAGGTGCGCCGGGAGCTGGAAGGGACTTTCGTGGAGGCGGGCACACAGCTCGCCGTCATCCGCCACTACCTGTCCAAGGACGAGGTCATCGCCGCCATCCTGCGCCAGGTGCTGCACCTGTTTCGCGCCCCGGAACGGGCCAAGTATTATTTCATCCCCAGCGTGGACAAGAAGGTCAAGGCCTCGGGGCCGCGCTCGGTCACGGTCAAGCCCGGCATGGAGCTTTTCATCGTCTCGCGCATGAAGCGGGAAAAGCCCCTGATCTACGAAGGCCCGGAGGGCATCATCTACGCCGTGTATTTCCAGCACGACCAGAACGTGGACCAGGGCGCGCCCCTTGTCGGCGTGTGCCCGGAGTCCCAGACCAGCCTCATCCAGGACGTCGTCAACCGGGTGCGCACGGACTGGGAGGAGGGGGAGTAGCCATGGGAAAGTTCCTGCAGATCCGCGTCATCGCCCAGACCTACGATCCGGTCGCCGCCGAGGAGCGTTTCGCCAAGCTCTACGCCCTGGCCTGGCCGGCCGCGGCCACGCCGCCGGCGGGGCCGCGCGGGCTTCTGGAACTCACCCAGGCCCTGGACGACGCGGTGCGCCTGGGCGATCTGCCCGGCCCCGAGCGCAAGGCGCTGCTGCCCGGCGTCGAGCGGGCCATGGTCTGCAAGAACGCCCTGGAGGGGGCCCTGGCCGACCGCGACGCCCACACGGCGGACAAGCGCTCCTACGAACTGGAAGACGCCCTGGCCGAGCTGGAGAAGCTCGCGCCCAAGGGATAACGGTTTTTTCGAGTCCGCAGCATCGGAAACGGACTCCGGGATGAAGGCCGACCTGCCGGACCCCTCGAGGGATTCCAAAGGGCCTTGGCCCTTTGGCCGCCGGAGGCTTCAACCCAGACAATGCCGCGCCGTTGCGCGGGACCAAGGAGGCGGGATATGGCCGGCAGCATCAACAAAGTCATTCTGGTCGGCAGGCTCGGCCAGGACCCCAAGCTGACCTACATGCCCTCGGGCAGCCCCGTGGCCGAGATGAGCGTGGCCACGGACGAGTCCTACAAGGACCGCGAAGGCAACAAGGTGGACCGGGTGGAGTGGCACCGGGTCAAGGTGTTCGGCAAGTCGGCGGAATTTTGCGGCAACTACCTCGCCAAGGGCCGGCTGGTCTACGTCGAGGGGACGCTTCGCACCCGCAGCTGGGAGGACCAGCAGGGCCAGAAGCGCTACATGACCGAGGTGGTGGTGACCGGCCCCGGCCACACCATCCAGGGCCTCGATTCGCGCGGTGGCCAGGCCGCCGACGCCCCCATGGGCGACGAGGGCTTCGCGCCCCAGGCTCCCCGTCGCTCCTTCCAAGGCGGCGGGCAAGGCGGCGGGCAGGGCGGCGGGCAGCAGAACGGCCCGCGCGGCGGCGGCCAGCAGGGCGGCCCGCGCGGCGGCCAGAACGCCCAGCGCGGCAACCAGCCCTATCCCGACGAGGACATGGGCCCGGCCTTCCCCTCCGAAGCCTCGGGCATGGACGACGTGCCGTTCTAGCCTATCGGCGAGACAAACGTTTCGAGGGCCGGATGCGCGCCCGCGCCCGCCGGGAAGTCGGCGGCGCGGGATCGCGCATCCGGCCCTCGTGTTTGGTGGTCAGGCGTTCAGGCCGCCGTCGACGGTCAGTTCCGTGCCGGTGACGTAGGACGCTCCCGGTCCGGCCAGGAACAGGATGGCCGAGGCGATTTCCTCGGGCCGGGCATAGCGGCCGAGAGCCGTTTCGGCCTTCAGGGCTTCGGCGAAATCGCCGCTGTCCGGGTTCATGTCCGTGGCCGTCGGGCCGGGCTGGACCACGTTGACGGTGATGCCGCGCGGCCCCAGGTCCCGGGCCGCGCCCTTGGCGTAACCGGCCACGGCGGCCTTGGTGGCGGTGTAGTCGGCCATGCCTGCGAAGCCGGCGCGTCGGGCCACGCAGGAGCCCACGGTGACGATGCGCCCGCCGTCGGCCATGACCGCGGCCGCGGCCCGGATGGCGGCCACGACGCCGCCGAGGTTGACCGCGTACAGGCGGTCCAGGGCGGCCTGGTCGGCCGCCGGGTCGCCGATTCGGACCATGGCCCCCACGCCGGCGTTGTTGACGAGGATGTCCAGGCGGCCGAAGTCCCGGGCCACGGCCGCGACCAGTTCCGCGACCTGGGCCGGGTCGGCCTGGTCGGCCCGGTAGGCCGCCGCGCGAACGCCGATCCCTTCCAATTCCTTGACGACGTCCCGGGCCTTCTCGGCCGAAGCGCCGTAGCTTATGGCCACATCGGCCCCGGCGCGCGCCAGGGCCAGGGCCGCGGCCGCGCCGATGCCCCGGGAGCCCCCGGTCACCAGAGCGACCTTTCCAGCGAGTTCCTTTTCCATATGGCGTCTCCTTTCACGGTCTCGAGCACCATACGGATACAGATGGAACCGGTTGGGGGTTTGTCAAACAGCCCGTCGCTACTTGCGCAAAAGCCGCAGCCCGTTGCCGATCACGAGCAGGCTCGTGCCCATGTCCGCGAAGACCGCCAGCAGCATGGAGCCGTAGCCCGCGACGGTCAGCGCCAGCACCAGCCCCTTGAGCCCCAGCGCCAGGGCGATGTTCTGCTTGAGCACCGCCACCGTCGCCCGGGACAGGCGGATGAAGGCCGCCACCTTGCGCGGGTCGTCGTCCATGATGGCCACGTCCGCCGTCTCGATGGCCGCGTCCGTGCCGGCCGCGCCCATGGCGAAGCCGATGTCCGCCCGGGCGAGCGCCGGGGCGTCGTTGATGCCGTCGCCGACCATGGCCACCAGCCCCTTGCCGCCAAGCCCGGCCCGGAGCGCCTCCACCGCCGCCGCCTTGTCCTCGGGCATCTGGTCGCCGCGCGCGTCTTCGATGCCGGCCGCGTGGGCCACGGCCGCCGCCGTGCGGGCGTTGTCCCCGGAGAGCATGACGACGGAAACGCCAAGCTGCGACAGCGCCTCCACCGCCTCCCGGCTGTGGGGCCGCACGGCGTCGGCGGCGGCGAAAACGGCCAGCACGCCCGAGTCGTTCATGAGCAGCACCGTGGACTTGCCGGCGTCCTCCAGGGCGTCCAGGCGCGCCTCGATGGCCGGCGAGCAAAGCTCCAACTGCTCCACCAGCCGGTGGTTGCCCAGATGGTAGGCCTTCCCCTCCACCAGGCCGCGCACGCCAAGCCCCGGCAGGGCGGCGAAGTCCGAGACGTGGCCCGGGGCCACGCCGTCCTCGCCGGCCCTGGCCGCCACGGCCCGGGACACGGGATGGTCCGAGCGCGCGGCCAGGCTCGCGGCGATGACCCGGTTGGCGGCCGCGTCGCCGGAAAGGTTCTCGAAATCCGTCTGGGCCGGCCGGCCCGTGGTCACGGTGCCGGTCTTGTCCAGGGCCACGGCGGCAAGGGCGTGGCCGCGCTCCAGGAAAAGCCCGCCCTTGACCAGGATGCCGCGCCGGGCCGCCGCGGCCAGGCCGCTGACCACCGACACCGGCGTGGAGATGACCAGGGCGCACGGGCAGGCGATGACCAGGATGACCAGCCCCTTGTAGATCCACGTCGCGAAGCCGCCGCCGAGAAAAAGGGGCGGCAGCACGGCCACGGCCACGGCCACGGCGAAGACCGCCGGGGTGTAGACCGCCGCGAACCGGTCCACGAACCGCTTCATGTCCGCTTCCTTGCCCGGCGAGGCCACCACCGCCCGGGTGATGCGCGCAAGGGTGGAATCGTCGGCCAGGGCCGTGGTCGTGGCCGTGAGTTCCCCTTCCTGGTTGATGGTCCCGGCGAAGAGCGCCTCCCCCGGCCCCTTCTCCACGGGCAGGCTTTCGCCCGTGACGGGCGACTGGTCCACGGACGAGCGTCCCTCGGCCACCGCCGCATCGAGCGGCACGCGCTCGCCCGGACGGATGCGGATGACCGCGCCGACCGGAACGTCCCGGGCCGGGACCTGGGCGAACGCGCCGTCGGCGCGACGCACCGTCGCCACCTCCGGAGCCAGGGACAAAAGCGCCGCCACGGCTCCGTTGGCCTTGGCCAGGGACGCCGACTCCAACTGCTCGGCGATGGCGAAGAGCACCATGACCATGGCCGCCTCGGGATATTGGCCGAGAACGAGCGCGCCCGTGGCCGCGATGCTCATGAGCGCGTTGATGTTGAGTTCCCGCCGCGACAGGGCGATCCAGCCCTTCCGGTAGATGGGCAGGCCGCAGGCGAGGATGGCCGCCAGGGCGCAGGCCACGGACAGCCAGGGCTCGCCGATGCCGAACCATTCCGCCGCCTCGGACAGGACCGACAGGGCGAGCCCTCCGGTCTGGGCGGGCGTCACCCACGGCCCGAGCGGCCCGGCGTCCAGTCGCAGGGCCGTGCCCGCCGTCACCGGCACGGCCTCCATGCCGAGCGCCGCGATGGCGGCCACGATGCCGACAGTGTCCGGCAGATCGTGGTGCACCGTCAGCTCCCGGGCCAGCAGGTTGAAGCGCAGCCCGGCCACGCCCGGCATGCCGCCGAGGGCCTTGCGGATCATCGTTTCCTCGACGGGACAGTCCATGGCCTCGATGCGGAAGACATCGGTCCGGGCGGCCTGGGGCGGCGGCCCTTCCTGCGCCTTCGGGGCCGGTCCGGCGGCGCAGGACCCGCCGCAGCAACAGGCCTGCCCGGGCAGCGGCCGGCCCGATTCCAGGCTATGGGAATGGTCATGGGCCTGGTCATGACCGTGATCGTGCTGGGACATGAAAACCTCCTTGCCTTCGTCACGGCCATGAGACACCTTGGAGCAACTCCAGGGTCAAGCGTTTTTTCCAAGGGAGGTTTCCATGCGCATCGGCGAACTCGCCCGCCGCACCGGCTGCAAGACGGATACGGTCCGCTACTACGAAAAGGAAGGACTGCTGGCCGACCCGGCCCGCAGCGACGGCAACTACCGGCTTTACGACGCCAGCCACCTGTCGCGCCTGACGTTCATCCGCAACTGCCGGGCGCTGGAAATGAACCTCGACGAGATCCGGGCGCTGCTCGCCCTCAAGGACGGCGCGGCCGGCGACTGCGGCGAAGTCAATGTGCTGCTCGACTCCCACATCGCCGAAATCACCGAACGCATCGAACGCCTGCAAGACCTGGCCGCCCAGCTCGCGTCGTTGCGGCAATGCTGCACCGGTACCACGCCCGTGGAGGAGTGCGGCATCATGCGGGAACTGGAAGAACGCTGTACCCGGTGCGAACGCTACGGCCGGGCGGAGAAGGGGAAAGGGATGGGGGAGAGGGACAGAAGAGGGAAGATGCCTCCGGCGGCCGGGAGGGGGTGACCCCCTCCCGGACCCTCCCCGATGGGGGCCAGTTTTGGGGCGGGGCCGCCGCGAAATGTGGCGGCTTGGCGAAAGGGGCGCAACATGCTCGTCATCGGCACGCCGTGTTACGGCGGGGTGGTCACGCTGCCCTACATGCTGTCCATGCTGTCCCTCAAGGACGTGCTCAACCGCGAGAAGACGCCGTTTCGGCTGCTCACGCCGGCAAGCGACAGCCTCATCACCCGGGCGCGCAATGCCATCGCGGGCGAGTTTTTGCGCGACGCCCGGGCCACGCATCTGCTTTTCATCGACGCGGACATCGAATTCGTTCCGGCCATGGTGCCACGCCTGCTCGGCAGCGGCCTGGACGTGGTCTGCGGCGTCTATCCGGTCAAGGGGCTTAGGCTCGATCGCGTCATGGCCCAGCCCGCCGGCACGCCGCCGCCGGTCGCCGAGGCGGCCAGCCTCGATTACGCCGTCAAGGTCAAGCCCGGCTGCCGCATGGACGAGCGGGGGTTTCTGGAAGTGGAGTACGCGGCCACGGGCTTCATGATGATCCGCCGCGAGGTGTTCACGCGCCTCATGGACGCCTATCCGGATTTGCTCTATCGCCATGATTGCACCAACGCGGAGCCGACGGACAACTACGCCTTCTTCGACACGGCCATCGACCCGGCCACCCGCGACTACCTCCCCGAGGACTACGCCTTCTGCAAACGCTGGCGCGACATCGGGGGCAAGGTGCACGTCAGCGTGCCGGGGAAGTTCGCCCACCACGGGGGAAGGGCGTATGTTGGGGATTTTGCGGCGTATTTATGTAAGTTGTAAATGTATTGAGGTAGATCAGTAAGGAGACACGTTAAATGGTACCAAGAGGTGGTGACGAAACTTCTTTTCTTTTAAGAGACAAGGTTTTTAATCGTGCGGTATCTAATATTTTGCAGCGTTCTGAACGGCAGAGAGACGCGGATAAGTTGGTTGATATATATGTTGATGTCGGCATTGTTCCACAGCTTGAGAATAATAATAATCAAATTATTTATGGAAGACGAGGGACAGGAAAAACTCATATATTTAAGGTTTTGCAAAAAAAATTTGAAGAAGAGGAAGGTACGAGCGCTATTTATATTGATTGCCGAGTTCTTGGGAGCACTGCGCAATTCTCTGATGATACATATCCAATGAGTGTTCGATGTCTGGCTCTATTTCGAGATTTTATGACAATTGTCCATAATGAATTATTGAATTTGATCACGCATTCTTCCAGTGCTGATGCTGAAAAAGTGTTTGATTTATTGTATCGACTGTCTAATGCGTTTTCTGTGGATAGAGAGAAAATTGTTAAAGAAGAAATGGTCGTTGTAGAAAAGAATAAATTAGCATATAGCGCAGGATTAGAGGGGAGTTTTGATCTCGCAGGGGGGGCTTTGAAGCCAACGCTTGGGGGCGCGGCTGAATCTGGCAAAGATGTGACAGAAAGATTTAAGATAAATTTGGCTGATAAGGTTATTTTTGGAGATATACACTATTATGTTAAAGAAATATTAAGCATATTGCAGTATAAACTTGTATTGCTAGTTGATGAATGGTCTTCGCTGCCGTTAGATATACAGCCGTATTTTTCTGAATTTATTAAACGATCTTTTTTTGCTAATGAACTGGTGGTTGTTAAAATCGCTTCGTTAGAATATCGTTCGGAGTTTAATGTTTCATTTAAAGGCGGTATTTTAGGTTTTGAACCTGGAGCTGATATTTCTATCGCTTTGGATATTGATGACTATTATGTCTACGATAGAAATCCTGATCAAATTTCAAACCTTTTTCTCGATATTATATATAGACATATTAAGAGTGAGCTGCCTCAAGGATATTTTGAAACTATAAAAGGCATTCATTCGAGCAGAATGTTTGCGTGGGATGTATTTACAACAGATAAAGTTTATAATGAATTGGCGCGTGCGGCAGAGGGGGTTGTTCGTGATTTGATTAATATATTCACGAATGCTTTTTTTGACACAGTTAGGCGGAGTCGTGACCGAATAGATCAAAGGTCGATTCTCGAGGCTGCACGAGGCTGGTTCGAGAAAGATAAAAACGAGGCTCTAGATATCCCCTTGCGTGATCTTTTGTCCAAAATAATAAATGAAGTGATCGGACATAGGAGCGCTAGATCGTTTTTGTTGCCGAATGAATTGCAGAAGCATCCAAGCATCCAGAAGTTATTTGATTTAAGAGTTCTGCATCTTGTTCAAAGAGGTTATGCGGACAAGGACAACCCCGGGAAGCGTTATAATATTTATACACTTGATTATGGAACGTATGTAGATTTACTTAAAACCTCGCGGCAGCCAAGAGACTATGTTGCGATTGAAAATTCGAATGACGGTGACTGGATTGTTCCATTTGATGACAAAAGAAGAATTCGTCGAATTGTTTTAACTAGTGAATTTATTGATGGGAATGTGTGAAATGACAATTAACATCACCCCCATCACCCTGGAAGTCTTCAAGAACAAGTTCGCCTCCGTGGCCGAGGAAATGGGCGTGGCGCTCACCCGCGCCGCCTATTCCCCCAACATAAAGGAGCGCCGCGACTTCTCCTGCGCCGTGTTCGACGCGGCCGGGGACATGGTCGCCCAGGCCGCCCACATACCCGTGCACCTGGGCTCCATGCCGCTGTCCGTGGCCGCCGTGCTCGAAGCCATGGAACTCGCGCCCGGCGACATGGCCATGCTCAACGACCCCTTCCGCGGCGGCACCCACTTGCCGGACATCACCCTCGTGGCCCCGGTCTACGCCGGGGGCGACGCGCCGGCCTTCTACGTGGCCAGCCGCGCCCACCACGCCGACGTCGGCGGCATGGCCGCCGGCTCCATGCCCCTGTCCACCTCCATATTCCAGGAAGGGCTGGTCATACCGCCCGTCAAAATCGTCGTCGGCGGCGAAGTCGTGCCCGACGTCATGAACCTCTTCCTGGCCAACGTGCGCACCCCCAGCGAACGCCAGGGCGACTTTTCCGCCCAGATCATGGCCAACCGCACGGGCGTGGCCCGCATGGAGGCCCTTGTCGCCGCCCACGGCCGCGAAACCGTGACCGCCATGGCCGCCGCGCTCCAGGACTACGCCGAAAAGCTCATGCGCGCCGCCATAGCCGCCATGCCCGGCGGCTCCTACACGGCCGAGGACTTCCTGGACGACGACGGCGCGGGCAACGCGGACCTGGCCCTGCGCCTGACGCTCTCCGTGGCCGAAGGCGAGGCCGAGTTCGACTTCACCGACTCCGACCCGCAAACCGCCGGCTGCGTCAACGCCGTGCGCGCCATCGCCGTGTCCGCCGCCCTCTACGCCCTGCGCGCCCTGGCCGGCGGCGCGATGCCCACCAACGCCGGCTGCCTGCGGCCCGTGACCGTGACGACCAAATCCGGCAGCCTCGCGGACGCGAAGTTCCCGGCGGCCGTGGCCGGCGGCAACGTCGAGACCTCCCAGCGTCTCGTGGACGTGATCCTGGCCGCCCTGGCCCAGGCCCTGCCGGGCCGCATACCGGCCGCCTCCCAGGGCACCATGAACAACGTGGCCATGGGCGGCGTCGATCCGCGCACCAAAAAGCCCTTCACCTACTACGAGACCCTGGCCGGCGGGGCCGGGGCCGACGCCTGCGGCCCCGGCGAGAGCGCCGTGCACTCCCACATGACCAACACCCTCAACACGCCCGTGGAAGCCCTGGAATACGCCTACCCGCTGCTGGTGACGCGCTACGCCCTGCGCCGGGGCTCGGGCGGGCCGGGCCGCCATGCCGGCGGCGACGGGCTGGTGCGGGAGCTCGAGGTCCTGGCCCCCATGGAGGCGACCGTGCTCTCCGAGCGGCGCGTGCGCGGCCCGTGGGGCCTGGCCGGCGGCGGCGAGGGCGCGCCCGGCGTCAATGTGGTGACGCGCCGCGCGGGCGAGATGGTCATGCCGGGCAAGTTCCACGTGCGGCTGCGCCCGGGCGACCGGCTGCGGCTGGAGACCCCGGGCGGCGGCGGCTTCGGCCCGGCGGACTGACGCCCGAGCGAGGTCTCCGTAACGCCCTGGCGGACGACGGGACGGGCCGGCCGGCGCGGCTCGGGCGGGATTCCAAAGGGCGAAGCCCTTTGGCCGCCGGAGGCTTCTCCCCTGACCCTGTCGCCGTTCGGCCGAGAGGGGCGATTTCAGCTTTCCTTCCTTCCTTCTCTCGTGTAGCATAGCCCATTTCGTATCCTCGATTACAAATCCCGAACGATCCGCAATCCGCCCCGCCCGCCAAAGGGTGGGGCGACACTTCTGGAGGAAGCCTTGGAATATACCGTCTCCCAAATTTCGCCTGTGAAAACGCAGGTCAACGTCAGCGTTCCGGCCGAAGAGGCCAATGCCGCCCTGGCCACGGCCGTGGCCCTGTACCGCTCCAAGGCCGACATCAAGGGCTTTCGCAAGGGCAAGGTCCCGTCGAGCGTGATCGAGTCGCGCTTTAAAAAGGAAATCTCGGCCGAAGCCACCACCGACCTCATCAACGTCCACATCAACGAGATCATGGGCGAGCTCAAGCTCTCGCCGCTCTCCGGCCTGGACGTCAGCGAGGCGGCCCTGTCCAGGGACACGCCCCTGGAATACACCTTCTCCTTCGAGCATGCCCCGGCCTTCGACCTGCCCGACTACAAGGGCCAGGCCATCGAGGAGGAGGATGTGGTCGTCGCCGACGCCGACATCGACGCCGTCATCGAGCGCGTGCGCAAGAACCTGGCCGAGGTCGCGCCCATCAGCGACAACCGCCCGGCCGAGGACGGCGAGGTGGTCTCCGTCACCTTCGAGGCCTTCGAAAACGGCGCGCCCATTCCCGGCGTCCGGGCCGAGAATTTCGAGCTGACGCTGGGCGAGGGTCAGGCCCTGCCCGAGTTCGAGGCGCTGATCAAGACCGTGCCCGCCGGCGAGGAAGGGGAGGCCGAGATGACCTTCCCGGCCGACTTCATCAACAACGACCTGGCCGGCCGCACCGTGACCATGAAAGTGGCCGTGCACGTGATCAAGCAGCGCAAGCTGCCCGAAGTCAACGACGAGCTGGCCAAAAAGGCCGGCAACTTCGAAGACCTGGACAAGATGCGCGAAGCCATTACCATGTCCTACAAGAAATCGCGCCAGGACCTGCACCGCTCCGCCGCCCAGAAGAAGCTGCTGGACGCCCTGCTGGCGAAGGTCGAGTTCCCGCTGCCGCCCACCACCGTGGAACAGCAGCTGGCCGGCATGGCCAACGATTTCGTGGAGAAGCTGGAGCGCCAGGGCAAGAGCCTGGAGGGCGTGGGCAAGACCATGGCCGACCTGGAGGCCGACCTCAAGCCCCGGTCCGAGGAGCTGGTCAAGACGCAGATCTTCCTGGCCGCCGTGGCCGCCAAGGAAGAGCTGTCCGTCTCGCCCCAGGAGATGGACGCGTTCTTCTACCGCCTCTCCAGCCAGACCGGCCAGGACGTGATCCTGCTCAAGCGCTACTACGAGGACAACGGCCTCATGATCATGGTGCGCGACAAGCTTTTGGCGGACAAGGCCGCCGATTTCATCTACGCCAACGCCCTGGTCACCAAGGTGCCGCCGGCGGAGAAGGCCGCCGGGGCCGCGGAAGGCGACGACAAGGGCTACGGTGTGCGCGACTAGCGCAGATTTTGGGCCGTTTCTTGCATAGTGTTTGGTTGACGAAACCGGGCCGAAGGGGCGAAAACCCGCTCCCTTCGGCCCAAAACCCGAAGCGCGCGATCGCGACGGTGGCGGACGACAGACAAAAATGTCCCACCCGTCGCCCCGGACGACGCAAAACGGGAGCGACATGACCACCATTCCCATAGTCATCGAGACCACCGGCCGTTCCGAACGGGCCTACGACATCTACTCCCGGCTGCTGCGCGACCGCATCATCCTGCTCGGCAGCGCCGTGGACGACTATGTCGCCAACCTCATCTGCGCGCAGCTCCTGTTTCTGGAGTCCGAGGACCCGGAAAAGGAAATCTTCATGTACATCAACTCGCCGGGCGGCGTCGTCTCGGCGGGGCTGGCCATCTACGACACCATGCAGTTCATCCTGCCGCCGGTCTCCACGCTTTGCATGGGCCAGGCCGCCAGCATGGGCGCGCTGCTCCTGTGCGCCGGGGCCACCGGCATGCGCTACGCCCTGCCCCACAGCCGCATCATGATCCACCAGCCGTGGGGCGGCGCGCAAGGGAGCGCCACCGACATCAACATCCAGGCGGCCGAGATCAACCGCCAGAAGGGCATCTTGAACGGCATCCTCGCCAAGCACTGCGGCAAGGACCTGGCGATAATCGAAAAGGACACCGACCGCGACTTCTTCATGAGCGCCGACGAGGCGAGGGAGTACGGGTTGGTCGACGAAGTGCTCCTGCCCGGCGAAAAGTCGGCGAGCGCCAACAAATAAATACTGACGCGCCCCCAAGCCGCGCGTCACGGAAGCGAGGCGCTGCCCTCCTCCGGAAAGGAACGACGGAACCATGACCAAGCACAGCGG
>NZ_JARKOZ010000051.1 GCF_029978005.1 Solidesulfovibrio sp.
TCGGCGACATCGTGGACGCGGCCCGCAAGGCCGACATCCTGCGCATGCTGGCCGAACGCGAGCGACTGTCCCTGCAACAGGTCATCGCCGTGGGCGACGGGGCCAACGATTTGCCCATGCTCGGCATCGCGGGCCTCGGCATCGCCTACCACGCCAAGCCGGTGGTCAAGAAGGGCGCGGGCCAGGCCATCTCAACCCTGGGCCTGGACAGCATCCTCTACCTTGTGGGCGTGCGGGAGCGCGACACCTTGTCGTAACACGACCGTCGCACAGGCCCGCCGAAGCCCCGCCGGACGGGGATTCTTGACACGCCTTGTCCGAATCGTCACAATTCGGTCACACGTTCGTCGCCCGCCACAAGGGACGAAAAGGGTTAGCCGAACGTATACCCCGAGGCCGCATGCTCGGGGAAAAACCGGAGTGTGACGTGGAAACCCCGCTCGACAACGCCATCCACTCGCTCAAGGTGGATGTCCTGCATATGATGCACCTGGCCCAGGACGCCGTCAAAAAGGCGGTGGCCAGCCTGCTGGAGCACAACGCGGCCAAGGCTCGCGAAGTCATCGACGCGGACCGGGAAATCAACGACTACGAGTGCCGCGTCGATTCCGAGAGCCTCAAGATCCTGGCCCTGCACCACCCCGTGGCCAAGGACCTGCGCTTCATCGTGGGCTCCATGCGCATGCTGGTCAACATCGAGCGCCTGGGCGACGAGGCGGTCAACATCGCCGAGCGAGTGCTGGTGCTGACCACCGAACCGCGCCAACCCCTGCACGACGACCTGCGCCGCCTGGCCGACCTGGCCATGGAGCTCATGCGCGCCTGCATCAACTGCTACATGGACCTCGACGCCGAGGCGGCCGTGGCCATCATCGACCAGAACGCCGCCGCCCTGGAGCTCAACGTGCGCATCTTCCGGGAAGTGACGGGCGAGATGATCCGCGAGGCCAAGCCCGTGGAGCGCGCCGTGCAGCAGTCCTTCGTGGCCCACAGCCTCAAGCGCATCTGCGACCAGTGCGCCAACATCGCCGAATCCACCATCTTCATCCGCAAGGCCATCGACTACAAGCACAACAAGTGCTCCCAGCCGCCCCAGGACTCCTGAGGCCGCCCCTCCGAGACGGACGGAACGCGTCGGGCATACGCCCCGGCCGCCCGAGGGCCACGGGCTTCCCGCCACACCGCGCTTTTCCTAGAAGCTTCTCCCTGTTCCCGCCCCCTCCCCTCCGGCGCCGGCCGCCGCCTTTTGCCGCTTGCGGGCCGTGGGATCGCGGCATTCGCAGGGCGTGCCCACCTGGCACAGGCCGCAGCTGCTGACCGGGATGCCCGGCAGCAGGTCGCGGGCCACATAGGGGCTGGTGACGCCCGCGATGTAGTCCCGACAGCGGACCTTGTCGTGGCCGGCCTCGGTGATGGCCCCGGCCGGGCAGCGCTTGATGCAGGCCCGGCAGGCCACGCCCACGGCCCGCAGGCACCAGGCGTCGTGGCGGTCGTAGGGGCGCGGCGTCGCGGCGATGGCGGTCCGGGCCACCACGCTGCCCACGCGCACGGCCTTGCCGGCCGGGGTGATCAGCCCGTCGGACAGGCCGAACGCGCCCAGGCCGCAGGCATGGGCCGCGTGGCGCTCGGACCAGCGGGAGGCGAAGCCGTAGCGCGGGGACATCCGGCGGCCCCACTCCGGGAGCAGCGTCGGGGCCACGGCGTCCACGCCCTGCCCGTCCAACCGCTCCACCACAAAGCGGCGCAGCCCTTCGTTGACCATCTCGCCGTAGTGCCTGACCTGGCTCCAGGCCAGGCTCGGCAGGTCGCGGCAGCGCTTGTGCGCCTCGCGCGTGGCCGCGGTCTGAGGCAGCACCCAGGCCACGACCGTGAGCTCCCCGGCCGGCGCGGGGGCGTCCGGGAAGGCTTCGGCAAAGGCCGCTTCGGGCGTCCAGTAGAATTCCGGGCCGATGTCGTCGCGTAGGAAAGCAAAGATCGGGTCCGTGCCCGAGGCGAAGCCGATAAGCGGCGGGTCGAAGGCCGGCTGGTCGGCCCCCGGAAACAGGGCGTTGTTGGCGCGCTCGGCCATCCAGTCCGCGATGTCCTGGGCGATGGGCTCCATGACGTGCCTCCCCGGGGACGGACCGTCCGGGCGGCTACTGCTTCCTGCCGCGTCCCCGCTGGTACTTGTTGACCGCGTTTATGTGCTCGTCGAGGGTCTTGCTGAACTTGTGCTCGCCCTCGCCCGTGGCCACGAAATAATAGAGGTCGTGGGACTCGGGCGCGGCCACGGCCTGCAGGGACTTGAGCCCCGGCGAGCAGATGGGGCCCGGCGGCAGGCCCGGGCGCGCGTAGGTGTTGTAGAGATTGGCCGTGTCCTCGAGGTGGGCCCGGGTCAGGTTGCCGTTAAAGCGTTCGCCGAGACCGTAGATGATGGTGGGATCGGTCTGGAGCAGCATGCCCTTGGCCAGCCGGTTGACGAACACGCCGGCCACGCGCGGCCGTTCGGCGTCCACGCCGGTCTCCTTTTCCACGATGGAGGCCAGCGTCACGGCGGCGAGCAGGTCCTTGCCCGTGGGCTTGGTTTCGCCGGGCCACACGGCGTCGGCCTGCCGCCGGAACTCCTTGAGCATGGCCTCGACCACATAGGTCCCGTCGTCGCCGCGCTTGCGGGTGAAGAGGTAGGTGTTGGGGAAAAGGAATCCCTCGGCGGTGGGGGCCGGGATGTCGTACTTGGCCAGAAGCTGGGGGTCGGCGGCGGCCTTGAGGAACGCGGCGGCCGAGCACAGGCCGGCCTCCTCGGAAAGCCTGGCGATCTGGCGCATGGTCAGGCCTTCGGGCGCGGCCAGCTTGTGCTGTATGCCCTTGGCCGTGGTCAGGTAGTCGAGGAGCTGGGTCGGGGTCCAGCCGGTGTTGATCTCGAATTCGCCGGCCTTGACCTTGCCGCCCTTGTCCGTGATCCGGGCGAGGAGGCGGAAGGCGTCGGCGTCGCGCAGCGCGCCCTCGGCCACGAGCATTTTGGCCGTGGTCTCGAAGGATTGTCCGGGTTCGATGAACACGACCTTGGCCTCGCCTGGCCGGGCCGGCGGCACGGCCAGGAATTCGTAGGCCTTGTAGCCGATCAGGGCGGCGAGGCCTATCAGGAAGAGGCAGACGCCGAGGAAGAGGGATCGCAGCATAGTTCTCCGCCGCGCAGGTAGCGCTCGAGTATGACGGCGGCGGCTTCGGCGTCGAGGCGTGCCGCCAGTTCGCGGCCGGCGAGGCCTGCCTGCCGCAGGCGTTCGGCCGCCTCTTCCGTGGAGTGGGCCTCGTCGGCCAGGGCCACGGGGATGGCGGTCCGCCGCTTGAGGCGTTCCACGAAGTTGCGCACCTGCCGCCCGGTGAGGCCCTCGTCGCCGCCGGCGCGCGCCGGGTAGCCCACGACGATGCGTTCGGGGCGCGTCTGGTCAATAACGCCGAGCAGCTCGCGAAACAAGACCTCGCGGGTCTCCCAGGCCACGGTGCGCAGGGCGAAGACCACGGTCCCGCCGGGGTCGGTGACGGCCAGCCCCACCCGGGCCTGTCCGTAGTCTATGGCGAGCAGTCGGGGCATAGGGAGAAGCGTTCCGTACGGTTGCAGCCCGTCATGGTGGTGGTTTGGGGGGCTCCCCCGCGGGGGCAAGGAGCACGCCTTGCTGTTGCAAGCGCCAGTCCATGTCTTGCGCCGCGCCGTCGCCCGGAATACTTTGGGAGGCAACATCCCCGGACAGCCTGGCGAGGGAAACAATGGGATTGATCTACTCGGCTTTTTTACTGGTCTTTCTGGGCGAGATCGCCTGCCGCGCCCTTTTCGGCCTGGAGTTCAATCCCGTGGCCGCTTTTGGCCACGGCTTCCTCGCCGGACTCGCCGTGCTGGCGATCGACTACATCATTTATTTTTTCCAGCAGATCCGCAAGATGTAACGGCAAGCCCGCCGTCGCCCGCAAGTCGCGTTCATCCCCGCTCGCGCGGGGAACACGCGGCTCATCGCAGCCCCCGCCGCATCGGGGCCGGATCATCCCCGCTCGCGCGGGGAACACGACGTGGTAGGGATGTCCGACATCAAATTCCCCGGATCATCCCCGCTCGCGCGGGGAACACGCGAGCCATTCGGCTAGCTCACGGAGTTTTTTCGGATCATCCCCGCTCGCGCGGGGAACACGTGGACTCGCCTGCATGGACGGTTAACTCGTGCGGATCATCCCCGCTCGCGCGGGGAACACGGCTTTTCCAGGATGAGCAGGATGCCGGGCGTCGGATCATCCCCGCTCGCGCGGGGAACACCACCTGTGCGCGGCCCTGGTCGACTGGGAAAACGGATCATCCCCGCTCGCGCGGGGAACACCAACCCCGCACGAAACAACCTGCCTTGAGCCACGGATCATCCCCGCTCGCGCGGGGAACACGAGCCATGGGCCAGGACGTAATCCCATATGTACGGATCATCCCCGCTCGCGCGGGGAACACGAGCAGGCCTGGTTCGAGAAGCTGAAGTTCTACGGATCATCCCCGCTCGCGCGGGGAACACCGCAGACCGAAAATATCACAACGAAGCCGAATCGGATCATCCCCGCTCGCGCGGGGAACACTACGATCCTGTAGTAGAACACCGTCCCGTCCTCGGATCATCCCCGCTCGCGCGGGGAACACCGTGGCCCGATCCTGATGCATGCCGGCAAGCACGGATCATCCCCGCTCGCGCGGGGAACACGTAGCATGACCGACCAATCCGCCCTCGTCACCCGGATCATCCCCGCTCGCGCGGGGAACACCCCCCCCACGACATATCGTTACTCGAATGTTACGGATCATCCCCGCTCGCGCGGGGAACACTGGTACGGCAAAAAAGCGGCATCATTCGCCTTTTTGGACGACCAAAAAGCCACCACTTTTACAGGCTGTCAAAGACCCGGAAAATCGTGGCGGCAGCAACCGCCGGGACATGAAAATACGGGAAAGGAATCTCCGCGACAAGCCCGCGCACGAGCCCCCGCCACGGCGATTCCAGGCGGCGGTCAGCCTCCGCGCCGCTAAAGACGCATGGACGGGAAAACGACCCGGGCGTGAAACGGCAAGCCGACATCCTCGGCGCGAACCACACCGCTGCGCACGCCCCGCGCCGGCCGCCGGCCGGACGCCAAACGCCGCCACTACCCGCGCACGCGGGCTTCCTTGACGTTCTTCTTGAGCATCTTCTTCCATTTCGGGCCGTCCAAGGCCTCGGCCAGATACTCCAGGGTGTGCAGCACCGGATGCTTGTCGCGCATCTCCGCCAGGATGCGGTTGATGCCCATCTTGCACGAGGGGCAGCCCACCAGGATCGGCATGGCCTCGGGCGCGTCGGCCAGATTCTCGGCCAGGGTGATGCGCTTGCGCTCCCGCAGGCGGTTGTAGATGGCCGGCGTGGTCATGGCCCCCATGCCGGACTCGCCGCAGCAGTTGGGCGAAAGTTCCACCGGCCGGCCCGTGGCCTTGCGCAGGGCGGCCATGTACATGCCCGTGGCCTTGCTTTTCGGCACGTCGGCCCACTCGCAGTGGCAGGCGGCATGGTAGAGGATGGGCGAGGCGTCCTCGGGCGCGGGGAAATCCAGACGGCCGAGCAGGAACTGCGTGACGTCCATGTGCGCGAGGTTCGGCCGCAGGGTCTTGAGCTCATGCTCCTCCAGGGCCTCGCGGCAGGTGCCGCAGCTCGTGAGGCTGTGCGACGGGCAAAGCCCCAGGTTCTCGGCCTCCTCCAGAAGCGCGGCCAGGGCGGCCCGGTTGCGCTCGCGGTTGGCGCGGTAGGCCTCGCCCATGCCGGCGGCCAGGAGCGGATAGCCGCAGCACAGGTGCCGGTGGGGAATGAGCACCGCCACCTCGGCCCGAAGCAGCAGATGCAGGGCGGCCATGCCGATGGAACTGGAGAAAAGCGACGCGCCGCAGCCCGGGAAATAGAGCACCGTCTCCGGAGCCTCGCGCCCCTCCTTGGGGATGAAGATGGAGCCCTTGTCCAGATCGAGGCGCTCGGACAGGTTGCGCAGCCCGATGGACGGGTTGGGGCCGCGCAGGGCCGGATTCTCGATGCGGTCGCGCCAGAAGCGCGGCAGAAGCGGCATGGCCTTGTTGTGGAACTGCTGGCCGTAGGCCGCCAACTTGGCCGCCTTGGGCGCGCGGTTGGCCACGTCCTCCACCAGGTAGGACAGCACCTTGTGCTTGATGGGATGGCCGCCGCAGCCCTGCTGGTCCAGGAAATTGCGCAGCCCCAGGGCCACCTGGCCGGACTGGATCTTCACCGAGCACACGCCCGTGCACTTGCCGCAGGCCGTGCAGTGGTCGATGAGGCGGCGCAGCCGGTCGAGCAGCTCGGGATCGGGCTCGCCGTGGGTGATCTGGGAATAGTAGATGGCCTCGATCAGCGCGCCAAGGGCGATGTTCTTGTTGCGCGGATGGTAGAGCATCCCGTATTCCGGCGCGAACATGGGGCAGACCTGCTTGCACTTGCCGCAGCGGTTGCAGAACTGGATGCCGCTTAAAATGGAAATCAGCGTATCCTTGTCGGGCAGCGCCGTCTTCTTGATGTCGCGGATGAGGCGGTTGAACGAAAAGGTGTAGGGCTCGACGGCCAGGGTGCGGGTGGTCAGCTTGCCCGGGTTGATGAGGTTTTTGGGGTCCACCCGCTTCTTGTAGGCCCGCAGCGCCTCGATCTTGGCCTCATCCAGGAAGGCGATCTTGGTGATGCCGATGCCGTGCTCGCCGGAAACCGCGCCGCCGAGTTCGGTGACCTTTTCGAAAACCTTTTCCGCCGCTTCCCAGGCCTGCCGCATCATCTCGGGATCGTTGGAATTGACCGGGATGTTCACGTGGCAGTTGCCGTCGCCGGCGTGCATGTGGCTGGCCACCTCGATGCGGGTGGCGGTCAGCTCGGCGTGGATGTCGGCCAGGCGATCCTTGAGCCGGGGATAGCGCGCGGCCAGGTCGGTGAAGAAATAGTAGGTCTGGACCTCGACTTCCGAGTCGGACAGGTCCCGGGCCGTGATGCGGCCGCGCAGCACCCGGTCGCAGAATTCCAGCTCCATGGCGATGAACTCGTCCGAGGCCGGAATGCCGGGCAACCGGCCGGCATTCTGCAAGGCGGTGCGGTAGGCGTGGACGATGCAGTGCAGGTTCAGGTCTTCCAGGAACTCGGCGAACTCCGGCACCACGGAAAGCGGAATGACCACGTCCTCGTTGATCTTGAACCCCGAGGTGCGCCTGGAGATGGCCGAGAGCTTGTGCCGGTCCTCCCAGTACAGCTCCGCCGTCTTGGCGTCCTTGGCCTCGAACACGTCCACGTTGTCGTAGGGGTCGACGATGTCCACGATGTCGGCCGCGGCGCGCAGCAGCGCATCCTCGTCGTCGGAGTCGAGTTGCAAAAGCAGCACGGAAATGGGGTCGCCCTCGTAGAGCGAGGACTTCTTGGCGTAGCTGATGGCCTTGACGTACTTGGAGTTGAACTCCTCCAGGGCGGAAATCTTGACCGCGTCGCCTTCCTCGCGGATGCGGTTGCGCAGTCCCACCACGTCGCGGATGACGCACATGGCGTTCTTCATGGAACGCCCGAAAAATTCCAGGCACAGCGTGCGCGAAAATTTCGGAATCGGATAGAGCGCGAAGCAGGCCTCGGTGATGATGCCGTCCACGCCCTCCTTCTGCACGCCGGGCAAGCCCCCGAGGTACTTGTTGGACACGTCCTTGCCGAGGTTTTTGGCCCGGATCTGGTCGCCGGGCAGGCGGATCACGTCGCGCACCGCCCCCTCGCCGTCCACGACCTCGAACACGGCCGTCTCGTCGGGGCGTATCTTGTGGCGCGGATGGTCGACCCGGCGCACCTCGACGATCTCGCCCGTGGCCTCGACCATCTTGTAGCTGATGATGTTGTCGAGCGTCGTGCCGTACTCGAAGGCGAACGGGCCGCCGGCGTTCTCGGCGATGTTGCCGCCGAGCGACGAGGCGGCCTTGGAGGCCGGGTCCACGGTGAAGAGCAGCCCCTTGGCCTCGGCCGCCTTGATGGCGGTCAGAGTGATGACGCCGGTCTGGGCGCAAAGGGTCTTGGCCTCGACGTCTATGGACAGGATCTTCTTGAATTTCGACAGGCTGAGGATCACCGAGCGGCGGTGCGCCGGCACGGCCCCGCCGGTGAGGCCCGAGCCGCCGCCGCGCGGGATGACGGCGAATTCCAGCTCGTTGGCCAGGCGCAAAATCAGGCGGATATGCTCGGCCGACTCGGGCAGGAGCATGCAAAGCGGAATCTCCATGCGCAGGTCCGTGGCGTCGGTGGAGCACTCGACCAGGGAATTGGGCGCGGTGACCACGTCCTCGTCGGGAAGGAACTGGCGCAGGCGCTCGACGAGATTGTCGCGAAAGCGCTTGTCCGCTTCGAAGACGTCCCAGAAGGCCTTGTAGGCCTTGCGGATGGTGCGTGGATAGTCGCCCCAGGCCTTGGGGTTGGCGTCGGACAGGCGCTTCTCCACGGAAGCCTTGACGTCGTCGGCCTTGATGAAAGGATTGGCGCGCACGAGAAAAAGCTCGGCGGCCACGGCCACGGCGAGGTTTCGCGCGTCCTCGGGCCAGGACTCGAGTTCCTCGGGGGTGATGTCGAGGACCCGGGGCACGAGACGGTCGAGGGGCAGGGAGATATGGGGCGTTCGCTCCGACATGTTGGGCGCTTCCGGCGAGGGTTGAAATGAGGGAGGCAGTCAGATAATGCCGAAGCCGACGAAAGGCAAGGCTCGGCCAGTTGGCGCATGCGCCGGCTCCGGCTTCCGTATTGCCCCAGGCGGCATGCGCCGGCAAGGCCTTTTCCCGTGGCCATTTCCCGTATTTTCCATGACGCGCGCGTCCCTGCCGGGCCTGCGACGTTCCGGTGGTCCATGACCGACAGTCTGCTTAGTCTGGCGCTCCTTTGCGAACTCGCCTGTTGCGTCGCCGCGCTCCACCGCCTCCAGCCGGCGCGCCTGCCCGTGGGCGAGGCGCTGTGCCGCGCCCTGGCGCTTTTGCTCTCCGGCCTGGGCCTTGCCGTGCAGCTTCTTTTCGCCCTGCGCCTGGCCCGGTTTCCCTGGCTCCTGGACGCGGCCGTGGCCGGCCTGTGCTGGGTGGGGCTGGCCCGGGGGCGACGCCGATTCCTGACGGAACTGTCGCGCGGGCTGCGCCCTGGGGCATCGAGCCCGAGCGCCTGGCTCCTCGGCGCGGCATTGGCCGGCCTCGGCCTCGCGGTCTGGCTCGCGCCGCCCAGCAACTGGGACTCCATGACCTACAACCTGTCCCGGGTGCTTCTCATGATGCGCGAGAACACGCTGGCCCCGGAGCACTATTCCACCTTCCGCCAGCTCTCCTTCAGCCCGGGCTTCGACCTCCTGCACTGGTTCTTCCTGCGCTACGGCACGGACCGGGCCGTCGCCGCCTTCTCCTTCCTGGCCTATGCCACGATCGTCTCGGGGGCCTACGCCCTGGCCAGGCGGCGCGGCGCGGCGGACTTCGCCTGGCGCGTCGCCCTTGTCGTCGCCTCGCTCAAGCTCCTGCCGCTCGAGGCCGTGTCCACCAAAAACGACATCGGCGCGGCGGCCATGGCCGTGGCCTGCTGCCTGGCCGGCGGCCGGCTGCTCGACCACCCGGGACTCGGGACGCTTTCGCTGCTGTCGACCTTCGCCTGTTTTGGCCTCTCCACCAAAAGCCATTTCGCCCTTTTCGGCGGCCCCTTCGTGGCGATCGTTCTGTGCCTGCGGCGCAGGGAACTGTTCGCCGCCCTTTGCGCCGCCTGGCAGGCGTCGCGGCCGCGCCTGGTCCTGGCGACCCTGGCCCTAACCGCCGCGTTGGCCCTGGGGCTGGCCAGCCAGTGGGTGAACCTGGCCCGGTTCGGCGACCCCTTCGGCCCGCGGGAGGCGGTGGAATTTCATGAGAACCGCGACGGCCCGGCCGGCGCGGCGGCCAATCTGGCCCGCTATGCCCTGGACGTGCTGGATGTTCCCGGCCGCGCCTGGTTCGAGGCCCGCCGCGACCTCCACGCCGCCCTGTTCGGCCAGGGCTTTGGCCCCGGCGCGTCCATGGCGTTTCACGCCGGCTACGCCCCGGGCAACGAGCTTCGCGAGGACGCGGCCTGGTTCGGCCTGCTGGGGGGGCTGCTCGTCGTGCCTTGCGTGCTGGCGGGGTTTTTGCGCCGGGGCGACGCCCTTTGCCGGGCCACTTCCCTGGCCCTTGCCGCCTTCGCCCTGCTGGTGGCCGTCCAGATCACCTGGTTCAGCTACAACAACCGCTTCTTCACGCTTTTCTTCGCGGCCAGCGCCCCCTGCCTGGTCGCGGCGAGAGGCGTCTGGCACGACCGAACCTGGCTGCGCCGGCCGATCCTGCTCGTCGCCGCCCTCACCCTGGCCGCCGCCGTGCTGGCCAACCAGGACCGTCCCTTGCTGGACGCGCAATGGCTGCCCGAGGCCGCCCCGCCCCTGGCCCCGTCGCTCCTCGACAGGCCGGGCACGCGCCGCGACGCCTACGCCGCCTTCTTCGACGGGCCGCTTCTGCTCGATTATCTCGCGGACGGCATTTACCCCGGCGGCAAGGGCCTGCTTTTGGCCGGCAAGGACAGCGTGATCTACCCGATCCTTTTTTACGCCCGCGCCCAGGACTGGCAGGTGGCCGGCCCGGACGCGCCCCTGGCCGAACGCGACGGCCAGGCCTTCGACACGCGCGACTGCGCCGCCCTTCGCGAGGCGGTCAGGCGCTTCGACGTGACGGTGGTCATGGAAAACGACGGGGGCTTGGCCTGTCTGGCCGGGGAAACGCCGATCCTGCGCACGCGCGCCCCCTGGGGCGAAGCGCTGGTGTTCACGGCGGGGCGCAACGCCGCGCGGCAGTAAGGGAAGGTTATTTCGCCAACCGGACCAGAGCGGCCAGGTTGGGGCTGAACATGGCGATGGCCAGCACGGCCAGGGCGATGAGGAGCTTCATCTGGAGATCGAGGCGCTTGATGTCGCCGCGAAGAGACGCGATCTCCTCGCGAGTCTCGCCGCGCAGCTTCTCCAGATCCGCCTTGGTGGCGATCTCCGCCAGCAGGGAAGAGAGCACCCGCTGGTCCGTGGACTGGATGGCTTCCACCACTGGCTTGGCCGCGTCCACGCCCAGGGCGTTCTCGATGGCTTTTATCTGCTCGTACGTCAGCATGATGCGACAATGCACACCCGGCCGCTTCCCGTCAAGGCGTCCCGAGCAACGCAAACGGGCGGCCCTTGCGGGCCGCCCGTGGTGTTCATTCGTCTTTCGTCCGGCTTAGCCGTGCGCGCCCGGGAAGAACACGCCGCTGACGTAGTAGAGGATGAAGAGCAGGGCGACGCCGAGCCCGATGCTCCAGCCCACGAGCTTCTTCTCGATGGGCAGAAGCGGCTCCCATTCCATTTTCGCGAGTTCCTCGGAAAAGCTCGCATCCTTCTTTTCAGGTTCCATGCAGGCCTCCTTGCGTATGGTTTGCCCGGCTAGGAAGCCAGGGGCGGCTTGACGCCATGGAAGAACAGCCAGGAGATGAACAGCCCGATCCAGATGATGAACCCGAACAGGCTCACCACGTAGACCAGGGCCAGGCGGCCGATGCCTTCATCCCAGAGCTTCTTGAAGTTGGACACCACGCCGATGGTGAAGAAGGTCAGCACGAAGAAGATGGCCCGGAAGGGACCGGTGTCGCCGATGGCGGTCTTGCCGAACTTCAGCATGTCGCCGCCCTTGGCGCACAGGATCAGCATGATGATGAAGGTGATGACGTAGCCGAGGACGAAGCGCGGGAAGCGGTCGAGGATCGCACCGAACTTCATGCGTTCGCCGGGCTTGCACTCGATCATGGTGCACCAGATGGCGGCCAGGATGAAGGCCCACACGCCGATGAACACGTCGATGAAGATCTTGATGGTGGTGGCCGCCATGGTCACCCAGCCTTCCTGGTACTTGATGCCGTCCACGGCCATGGCCTGGGCGCGGATGAGCGCGTCGGTGATGACGCCCGAGGCGATGGCGCCGCCGTCGGACTTGACGGCCAGGCCCATCCAGGCGCCGGCCACCATGGGCTCGCCGTACATCCAGTGCTGGGCGACGAAGGGCAGGATCAGCATTTCCACGCAGGTAAAGACGACGACCAGCGAGGAAACCATTATCGGGACGATGGGGCGGGCGCGGATCGCGCCGCCGGTGGCGATGGCGGCGGAAACGCCGCAGATGGAGATGCCGGAAGCGAGCGGAGCGGCCCATTCACGGCTGAACTTAAAGTATTTCCGGGAGATATAATACACCAGGGCCCAGTAGATCAGGTAGGCCTCGACGATGGCGCAAAGGCCCCGGAAGATGACCGAGGAGGCCAGGCCCAGGGCGTCCACGGACTTGACGCCGAGCTCCGCGCCGAGGATCACGATGGCGATCTTGACGAACATCTCGGGCTTGAGCGCGTCCTTGAACTTCTCGGCCAGCCCCGGCATGAAGTTGCCGATGAAGATGCCGGCCAGAAGCGCGATGATGAATCCCGCCTCGCCGGTCAGGCCCATGGCCCAGGTCAGGTTGTACTTCTTGAGCTGGTCCGGAGTGGCGGCGATGACCGCGTAGTGCCCCAGGGCGTAGCAGAAGTAGCCGATGAAGAAGACCAGGGTGAAGCTGACGGCGAACCGTTTGGGGTCGCCGCCCAGCGCCTTGACGCCGACGGCCAGCATGGCCGTGACGAAGATCCAGGTCAGGATCAGCGAGGCGAACCCCGACAGGTCCTTGTAGGCCCCGGTGGCCGCCGAGAAGATCTGGGACGCATTGGTCCACACGTTGATCTTCACGGCCCAGCCGAGCGGATCCACGCCGCCGAAGTTGAAAAGCGACAAGCCGAAAAGGATCAGCCCCAAAATGAGGGCCAGCTTGTCTTCCGTCAGCCATTTCTTTTCCGCCATGACTCCCTCCTTACGCGTTGACGATGACGCAGCCCATCGCGACCGCCCGCACTGCGCGAACCTTCCCGCCGCCTCTCTCCCAAGGCCTTCGCGGGCCGGCCGCCATGCCGCGTGATCGCTCCCGCCAGGCCGCGCCATGGCGTCGGCCCGCGTTCGCTCCGTCCTCCCCTGTCACAATCCGGTGCGCGGCCCCTTGCCGGGAAGCCCTCTCCCCGCGCCGGCCGCCCCGCCGGGGGGCACGCCGCCCCGCTTGCCTTAAGCAAGTCCGGGACCAAAATCTCATTCACACATAATATATTGATATAGCATACTATTATTTCAAAGCTGGACCGAAACTGCCAACTCGCGTTAGCAGTTCGCATCCCGGCGTTCGCATTGCCTTTTTCCCGCAACGGCCACACAAGGAAGACAAGGGAGAAACCCATGGCCAGACATCGCCCCAGCACCATCAAGCATCGCTTCGTGGTGGGCCTTTCCGTCATCATGGCCCTGCTCGGGGTCTTCTTCGCGGTCATCATCTCCATGAACCTGCGCAACCAGCTCGTCACGGACACCGAGCACAAGGCCTCCCTGGTCCTGTCCCAGGCCGAGGCCGTGCAGGCCTACGTGCGCCAGGTGCTGCGGCCGTCCATGTACCATCTGCTGCCGCCCGACGCCTTCCTGCTGGAGGCCATGTCCACTTCCTTCGTCACCCGCCGGGTGATGAGCGACTTCAACATCCAGGGCGACCAGTACAGGTACCGCCGGGTGGCCATCGGCTCGCGCAACCCCGACTACGAGGCCGACGCCTTCGAGCGCGCCCTCATGGAACGTTTCGAAAAGGACCCGGAGCTGACCCGGGTGGAGGAGATCACCGAGCGCGGCGGCGAGGAGGTGTTCGTGGCCGCCCGGCCGGTGCGCCTGGACGCCTCGTGCCTGCACTGCCACGGCGACCCCGAAACCGCGCCGCGGGAGCTCATCGAACGCTACGGCGACAAGCGCGGCTTCTGGCGGCATGACGGGGAGCTCGTGGGCGTGGACGCCGTGACCATGCCCGTGGCCGGGGCGCTGGGGCAGATCAAGGGAGCCACCATCAGCTTCATGGGCCTGTTCGCCCTGGGGCTCGGCGTCTTCTACCTGACCATGCAGGTCTTTTTCGACCGGCTGGTGGTGGTCAATCTGCGCCGGGTGACGGAGGTCATGCGCCGGTTCTTCCCCAAGGAAGCCGACGAGGAGCCGCGCCCCCCCCGGGGCGAGGGCGAGATCGACGAGATCTACGCCGGTATCGAGGACTTCGCCGCGCGCCTCAAGGAAGCCCGGGGCAAGATCGAGGACCATGCCCAGAACCTGGAACGCAAGGTGGCGGACCGCACCCTGGACCTGGCCAACGAAGCCGACGAACGCCGCGCCGACGTGGCCCTTTTCGTGGAACTCCTGAGCATCCTCAACATGTCCCAGACCCGGGCCGAGCTGCTCTCCGGGGCGCTGGCCCGCATCGCCGAGCGCTTCGGCGCGCGCGCGGCGGCCTACGAATGCGAGTTCTCCGGCGGCGGCTCGGTAACCTGGCCGCCCGGCACGGCCGCGCCGCCGCCGCCGGCCGACTGGCGCAGGCTCGTGGCCGGCAACGAGCTGCGTCTGGAAGCCCACGCCGCCCTCGTGCCCGTGCGCACCACGGACGTGAGCCGGGGGCTGTTGCGCCTGTACTTCCCCGAGGACGGCTCCGGCCCCTCGCCCGAGGCGGCCGACCTCTACCGGGCCATCGGCCAGCAGCTCGGCATCGCGCTGGAAAACCTCGACGCCATCAATTCGCTGCTCGGCCAAAACACCTTGCTCGCCTCCATCTTCGAGGGCATCTCCGATCCGCTGGCCCTGCTCGACGCCGGCTTCGGCGTCATCCTGGCCAACGAGCCGGCCCGGGAACTGGCCCGGGCCGTGCAAAAGGACCGGGCCGGCCCCCACTGCCCGGCCCCGCCGGCCGGCCCCGGCCAGGCCCCGAGCCTGCCCCCGGAGATCTTCGGCCCGCCGGACGGCGTGCTGACCGACGCGCCGGCCCGAACGGCCTCCGGGCGCTCGGTCTCCACGGTCACCCTGCCCGACGGCCGCTCCTTCGCCGTCACCCGCTACGCCCTGGACGACTCCACCGGCGGCACCGGCCGCATGGTGGTCTACGCCCGCGAAAACACCGCCGAGCGGCGCATGCGCGAGCAGATGCGCCAGACCGAGAAGCTCGTGGCCGTGGGCAAGCTGGCCGCCGGCCTCGCCCACGAGATCAACAATCCGCTCGGCGTCATCAGCTGCTACGCCGAGCTGCTGCGCGGCAGCATCGCCGATGCCCAGGCCATCGAGGACCTGGCCGTCATCGAACGCCACGCCGACATGGCCAAGAAGGTGTTGCGCGACCTGCTGGATTTCGCCCGGCCGCGCCCGGCCACGCCCGGCCCCTGCGACCTGGAGGCGCTGCTCAAGGGGCTTTCGCGCATCTTCGACGTCCAGGCGCAAGCACGCAAGGTGCGGCTCGTCACCCGCGCCGCGCCGTCCCTGCCCCTGGCCAAGGCCGACGCCTCGGGCCTGGAGCAGGTGCTCTCCAACCTGCTTTTAAACGCCCTGGACGCCGTCTCGCCCGGGACCGGCGAGATCGTCATGGAAGCCGTGGCCAGCCCCGAACCCGAGGCGGTGCGCATCCGGGTGGCCGACAACGGGCCGGGCATCGCGCCCGAGGACATCACGCGCATCTTCGACCCGTTCTTCACCACCAAGGAGGCCGGGCGCGGCTCCGGCCTGGGCCTGGCCGTGGTCTACGGGCTGCTGCGCGACATGGGCGGCCGGGTCGAGGTGGAAAACGCCGGGGGCGCGGTCTTCACCGTCACCCTGCCGGCCTGCGGCCGCAGTTGCCAGGAGGAGGCGTCATGAGCGACTTCACGCCGCGCGTGCTGATCGTCGACGACCAGCCGGACTTCGCCCGGGGGCTCGCGCGGCTGCTCGCGCCCAAGCTCCCCGAGGCCAGGCTCGACCACGTCCTCTCCGCCGAGGCCGCCCTGGAGGACCTGCGCGCCCATCCCTGCGACGTGCTGGTCACGGACCTGCGCATGCCGGGGCTGTCCGGCCTGGAGCTGCTCACCCGGGCCCTGGCCCTGGAGGCGCGGCTGGGCGTGGTGCTGCTCACTGCCCACGGCGACATCGACACCGCCGTGGCCGCCCTCAAGGCCGGGGCCTACGACTTCCTGACCAAGCCCGTGGATTCGGAGCACCTGGCCCGGGTCGTCGCCAAGGGCCTGGAGCGGGCGGAACTTTTGCGCGAGAACCAGCGGCTGCGCGCCGCCGTCGCCGCCTGCGGCGCGGGCGACGGCCTGCTCGGCCAGTCCCCGGCCATGGCGCAAGTCAAGGAAGCCATCGCCGCCGTGGCCGGCTCGGACTACACCGTGCTCATCCGGGGCGAATCCGGCACGGGCAAGGAGCTGGCCGCCCGGGCCCTGCACAGCCTGTCGCGCCGGGCCGACGGGCCGTTTCTTTCGGTCAACTGCCCGGCCATCCCGGACCAGCTGCTCGAAAGCGAACTCTTCGGCCATGTGCGCGGGGCCTTCACCGGAGCCGAACGCGACCGGCGCGGCCTGTTCCTGTCCGCCAACGGCGGCGTCATCGTGCTCGACGAGATCGGCGACATCCCCATGAGCGTGCAGACCAAGCTTTTGCGCGTGCTCCAGGAACGCGAGGTACGGCCCGTGGGATCCAGCAAGTCCTCGCCCATCGACGTGCGCATCCTGGCCTCCACCAACCAGGACCTGGAAGCCAAGATCGCGGACAAGTCCTTCCGGGAGGACCTCTACTACCGCTTAAACGTCCTCACCGTGCGCATGCCACCCCTTCGCGAGCGACGCGACGACATACCGCTGCTCGCCACGGCCTTCCTGGCCCGGGCCTGCCGCGAGACGGGCATCGGCGAAAAGGAGTTCTCCCCCGAGGCCCTGGCCGCCCTGGCCGGCCGGGACTGGCCGGGCAACGTGCGGGAACTGTTCAACTTCGTGCGCCGGCTCACGGTCTTTTGCCGCGGCGACGTCATCGGCCCCAAGGCCGTGGCCACGGCCGATCCGGACCAGTCCGACCCCAACGACGGCGAGGACGAGGCCGGCATGGCCGCGCCCTACCTCGAAGCCAAGGCCCGCGTGGTGGACGCCTTCACGCGGCGCTACGTCGAACGCCTGCTCGGCCAGACGCGCGGCAACGTGTCCGAAGCGGCCCGGCTGTCCGGGTTGGAACGGGTGTCGCTGCAAAAGATATTGCGGCGGTTGGGAATCGCAGCGGAAGGCTATCGCTGAACCGGCTGGCCGGCCCCGGCCGGCGGCAGCCGACCGGTCCGTTGCCCCATGCCGGGAGAGCCGCCTCCCCGTCATCCCGGCGTGCCCGTTGGCCCGATGCGCAGACGGCATTCGTCGTCCCAAGGCCCCCCTGGGCGCGACGCTCGCGCCATATCACAAAAGTTCTTTCACCGCCGGCCCGGCTCGCATTCGCCCCCCGACAGTCCGGGTCAGCACAACCGTGTAACATTTTGACCCAAATCGCTCCCGAACCGTCCCTTTTCTGCCCTCTGGGCAACCCCATGTAATATTTAATTTAACACAATACTCTTTGCTCCCGTATCCCACCTTGCCCCTGCGCAACGGTCACGCCGGGCACTGACGCCGTGTGCCGCACCGGCGTCATGCAGCTCTAATATCCTTATTTTATTAGGCATGGTCCGGATGGATCACAACTTGCTATTTTTAACTTAACTCGATCGTCCCACTCGGACCCACTGGCGCAGGGCGCGCCAAGCCGGCGACGGTCGGCCCGCGCCCGCCCATGTGCCGCGCCATCGGGAAAACGAATGGAGCGGGCAACGATCCATCGGAATCGACTTGAGGCGGATCGTACGGCCGGCAAGGCCGAAAGACAAAAACACGCGTGGAGGCTGGTATGCCGCAGTTCATCAGGATCGACATGGGGACGAAGACCGTCAAGACCGAGGCCTGTCCCGAACAGTACGCCGGATTGGCCGGCCGGGGGCTCACCTCGATCTTCGTCGCGGACGAAGTGAAACCGACCTGCCATCCCCTGGGCAAATACAACAAGCTCATCTTCGCCCCGGGCTTTCTCACCGGAACGAGCGCGGCCAACTCCGGCCGCCTCTCCTGCGGAGCCAAGAGCCCGCTCACCGGCGGCATCAAGGAGAGCAACACCGGCGGCACCTTCGGCCAGAAGATGGCCAAGATGGACATCAAAGCCATCGTCTTCGAGGGCCTGCCGACCGAGGACAAGTACTACGTCGTCAAGGTGACCATGGACGGCGTGACCATCGAGGAGGCCCCGGCCGAGACCATCGGCATGGGCAACTACGAGGCCATCAAGGTCCTGCAGGCCAAGTACGGCCCCAAGGTCGGCGTGGCCATCATCGGTCCGGCCGGCGAGATGCGCCTGACCGGAGCCAACATCTCCTTCGCCGATCCCCAGAGCAACATCCGCAGCGCCGGCCGCGGCGGCCTCGGCGCGGTCATGGGCTCCAAGAAGATCAAGGCCGTGATCATCGACGACACGGGCGCCAAGGGCGTGACCATCGCCCATCCCGAAGCCTTCAAGGGGGCTTCCAAGCGCTTCACCAACGCCCTGACCACCCACCCGGTCACGGGCCAGGGCCTGCCCAAGTACGGCACCAACGTTCTGGTCAACATCCTGAACGAAGCCGGCGGCCTGCCCACCAAGAACTTCCGCGAGGGCCGCAACGCCTGGGCCAACAACATCGGCGGCGAGACCATGGCCGCCACCATCGAGGCGCGCGGCGGCAAGACCACCCACGGCTGCCACGCCGGCTGCATCATCCGCTGCTCCCAGCACTACCACGACAAGGAAGGCAAGTACCTCACCAGCGGCTTCGAGTACGAGACCGTCTGGGCGCTCGGCGCCAACGGCTGCATCGACGACCTCGACGCCATCGCCTACGCGGACCGCGAATTCGACGACGTGGGCGTGGACTCCATCGAAACGGCCGTCGCCGTCAACGTCGCCCAGGAAGCCGGCATCATCCCCTGGGGCGACGCCAAGGCCATGCTCGACCTGATCCTGGAGATCCGCAAGGGCACGCCGCTTGGGCGCATCGTCGGCAGCGGCGCGGCCGCCGTGGGCCAGATGTACGGCGTGACCCGGGTGCCGGTGGTGAAAAACCAGTCGATCCCCGCCTACGACCCCCGCGCGGTCAAGGGCGTGGGCCTGACGTACGCCACCACGCCCATGGGCGCGGACCACACCGCCGGCTACGCCGTGGCCACCAACATCCTCAAGGTCGGCGGCTTCGTCGACCCGCTCGGCAAGGAAGGCCAGGTGGAGCTGTCGCGCAACCTGCAAATCGCCACGGCCGCCGTGGACAGCACCGGCATGTGCCTGTTCATCGCCTTCGCCATCCTGGACATCGCCGATGGCTTCAACGCCCTGGTCGAGATGATCAACGCCAAGTACGACCTCGCCCTGACCGGGGACGACGTGGTGGCGCTGGGCAAGACCATCCTCAAGGCCGAACGCGGCTTCAACCAGCGGGCGGGCTTCACCAACGCCCACGACCGGCTGCCGGAGTTCTTCGAGGAAAAGTGCGCTCCCCACGGCGTGACCTGGGACTTCACCGACGCGGAGATCGACGAGGTCTTCAACTTCTAGGGACCTGACGCAGGGCCGCGCGGGAAGCGGCGCGCCTCGCCCGGCGCGGCCCATAAAAGACACGACGCGGGCGGACGGCAGGTCGCCGTCCGCCCGCGTTCCGTTTTCCGACAATCGGTTGCGCCCTGCCTTTCCATCGTGCAAGAATACGCCGTGAACCGGCCGGTCCGCCGGAGACGACGGAAGGAATTTCACGGCTTCAGGCAAAAGGAGGAACGAGACGTGTCCGAGACGATCGAACTGCGCGCCTTCATGGGGCTTACCGACGTCTTCCGGCAGCGGGGCTGGGACAATCCGACGACGATCGACGTCCCGGGCGAAACCAGCGGACCGAAACTGCTCGCCCTGCTCGAGCTCCCCCGGGAGGCGGTGGAGGTCGTCTTCGTCAACGGCAAGGCCGCCAGCCCCGAGGCGGCCGTGGTCCGCGGCGGCGACCGGGTCGCCCTGGCCCCGCCGGGCGTGCCCGGGCCCTACCGGGTGCTGCTCGGATTTCGCAAGATGGGCTGATTCCAATTCGAAACATGACGTGGGTCGTGTTTCGAAATACGGCGGCATCTCGAAACGGGACGAGGCGGCGGCCCCTCGCGGCCGGGCTCAGTCCAGGCCGTACTGCTTGATCTTGCGCCACAGCGTGGTGCGCGGCACGTCGAGGATCTGGGCGGTCAGGCCCTTGTTGTAGCCCGTGCGTTCCAGCACCTTGGCGATGTAGCGCCGCTCCATCTCCTCCAGCGACACCAGCCCCTCGCCCTCCACGGAATCGAAGTCCATCTGGCGCAGGTCGGCCGGCAGGTCCTTGACGGCCAGCGTCTCCCCCTCGGCCAGGGCCACGCCGCGCTCGACGATGTTCTCGAGCTCCCGCACGTTGCCCGGGTAGCTGTAGGCGGCCAGGATGCGCATGGCCTCGGGCTCGATGGCGGTCACGGCCTTGTGGAAGGCCAGGCTGTACTTCTCCAGGAAATGGGCGGCCAGGGGGGCGATGTCCTCCCGGCGCTCGTCCAGGCGCGGCAGGGGGATGGTCACCACGTTGAGGCGGAAATAGAGGTCCTCGCGAAAGGCCCCGGAAGCGGCCTCGTGCTTGAGGTCCTTGTTGGTGGCCGCCACGATGCGGATGTCGAGGTCGATGGGCTGGGTGCCGCCCACGCGCCGGATACGCCGCTCCTGGATGGCCCGCAGCAGCTTGACCTGCATGGAAAGCGGCATCTCGCCGATCTCGTCGAGAAAGACCGTGCCCCCGGCCGCCGACTCCAGAAGCCCGATCCGGGCGGCCGTCGCCCCGGTGAAGGCCCCCTTCTCGTAGCCGAAAAGCTCGCTGCTGATGAGCTCCTCGCTGAACGCCCCGCAGTTGAAGGACACGAAGGGCCGGTCCCGGCGGCCGCTCTGGCGGTGCAGCGCCCGGGCCACCAGCTCCTTGCCCGTGCCGCTGCCGCCGAGGATGAGCACGTTGCAGTCCACCGGGGCCACCTTGTCGATCATGGCGAAGACCTTGCGGATGGCCGGCGAGACCCCGATGATGGGCCGCTCGCCCGGCGCGCCGCGAAGGGCCTGGCGCAGGGCGGTGTTCTCGCGCTTGAGTTCCGCCCGCTCCAGGGCCGATTGGGCCAGATGGCGCACCTCCTCCAGCTTGACCGGCTTCTGGGCGTAGTGGAACGCCCCCTCCTTGACCGCCGCGATGGCCGTCTCGATGGTGCCGAAGCCCGTGATCACCACGACCTCCGTGGCCGGGGACACGGACTTGACCGTCGGGATGAGCGCCACGCCGTCGCCGTCGGGCAGCATCAGGTCCAGGAAGGCCAGGTCGAAGGGCGCTTCGGCATGGCGGGCCAGGAAGGCCCGGCCCTCGGTGAAGGCCTCGACCTCGGCCCCGTCCTTGGCCAGGGCGCGGCTTAGGCGGTTGCAGACGATGGTCTCGTCGTCCACCACGGCGATGCGGGCTTTCATGTCGCGGCCTCCGGGGTTTCGCCGCCCGGCGGCGCGGCCGGGGTCACGGGACGGGGCGCGCCGGGCAGAAGCAGGCTGAAGGCCGCGCCGCCGAGGCTCGAGGCATCCACCCCGATGCGCCCGCCGTGGCGCTTGGCCAGGGAATAGGCCACGGCCAGCCCCAGCCCCGTGCCCTGGCCTACGCCCTTGGTGGTGTAGAAGGGCTCGAAGATGTGCTCGCGCGCCTCGGCGGGCACGCCAGGGCCTGAATCCTCCACGGTGAACCGCGTGGCCCCGCCCTCGTCCGCGGTCACGGCCAGGCGCACCGCGCCGCCGCGCGGCGTGGCCTGGGCGGCGTTTTGCAGCATGTTGACCAGCACCTGCTGGAGGCTTCGCAGGTCGCCGCGCACGTCCGGCAGATCCGGCGGCACGTCCAGGCTGAAGGCCAAGCCGGCGGCCTGCATCTGGTTTTTCACCAGGCTCGCGCTCGTGGCCGCGACTTCAAGCGGCGACAGGGGCACCAGCGGCGGGCGCTCGGTGCGCGAGAAATCGAGCAGGTTGCGCACGATGTCCGCCGCCCGGTCGGCCTGGCCGGCGATGTCCTCCACGAGCTCCCGCCCCTCCGCGTCCAGGCCGGCGGCATGGTCCTCGCGCAGGGCGTCGGCGGTCAGGGTGATGTTGTTGATGGGGTTGTTGAGCTCGTGGGCCACGCCGGCGGTGAAGGTGCCGAGTGCGGCCATCTTGCGGGCCTGGAGCAAATGCTCCTGGTTCTCCTCCAGGTGGCGGGCCATGAGGTTGAAGGCCCCGAGCAGCCCGGCGATCTCGTCGCTGAGGCCATTTCGCACCGGTGCCGGGCGGAAGTCGCCCTCGCCCACGCGCCGGGTGGTCTCGCGCAGGAGCGCCAGGGGCCGCAGCACCCGGGTGGAGACCAGGGCCACCACGGCCACGGTCACGGCCAGGAACACCCCGGCGAAGGCGAAGGGCAGGGCCAGAGAACGGTCGATGGTCTCGTGGATGCGCCGGCGCTTGTCGGAGAGGAGCCGGGTGGCGAAGTCGGTCAGGGCCTTGCCCCGGGTGCGCACGGCCTCGGTCGCGGCGGCGTCGGGCGTGCCCGAGGCGGGCAACGCGGCCAGGGCCGTACGGTAGGCGGACAGGTCGTCCAGGAACTCGCGGTAGGCCCCGGGGCCGAGCTCCCGGTCCATGCCGCCGGTCAGGCCGCCGGCCAGCCGGTCCACGGCGTCGAGGTAGTCCAGCCCTTCGCGCAGGCTGGCCGCGTCGTGGTAGAGCAGGTAGTTCTTCTCGAAGCGCCGCACCTCGAGGATGTCGCTTTGCAGCTCCTCGATGCGCTCGCTGACCAGGTAGCGCTCCCGCAGGGCCGACAGGCTCCCCAGGTGCAGCGCGGCCAGGGCGGCCACGGCGAAAAGGCTCGCCGCGAACACGAAAAGCATCTTCGATCGGATGGTGCGCAACATGCCGGTCGTCCTTGGCGGGCAAGCCCCGGGCTCGCCGTTTCTCCAGGCCCCCGCGGACGCCCTCGTCCGCCGGCCGGATTTCTCCCCGCGCCCCGGGGAACGCCGGCCAACGCAAGCCGCGCCCCGGTCGCCTTCGTCCGTCGCGCCGTCCTGGCAGCAAAGGCCATTCCAACCGCGACCGCCCGCCGGGCCGGGCTTTTTTCCCGGGCTCCGGCCGCGCCCGTCCCAGAGTGAAACATCGCCCGGCCGGCTTGGCCAGGAACTTTTCAATCTGGAACACCGAATCCGCCATCTCCTTCCCCCGCTTCCAACAAATCCAGCGATGCCCGGGCGTTGCGCCGACGCATCGCCATGGCCCGGGCGTTGCTTAGACGGCCGGGGAGAAACCCATGGAACGCATACTCGTCGGCATGACGCCCCGTCACGGGGCTTTCGCCGCCCTGACCCGGGCGCTGTCCCTGGCCAAGCGCATCGGCGCCAAGGTCCACGTGCTGTACGTGACCGAGGGCCCCGAGGACAACACGCGCGCCACGCCGCCCCTGGCCGCCGCCGACGACCGGGGGCGGGTGCGCCTGATGGTGGAGCGGGCCCAGGAAGAGGGGGTGGGCGTCGAATGCTTCGTGACCGAGGGCGACTTCGAGGAAGAGGTGATCCGGTTCGCCCGTGATCGCAGGATCACGCTCCTGGTGTCGGAATCGGCCGACGGGGAAGGGCGCGCATCGGAGCGGGAGGCCCAATCCCTGCGGCGCATCCTGCATGGCGTCTCCTGCCGGGTGGAGCTTGTGACCCCGCGCCGGGAGCCGAACGAAACACAAACGAAAGGTGAGGCGACATGAGCATTCCCATGACCCTGTACCTGCCCATCGCCGGCAACTCGGTGAACATCCTGGCCGTGCTGGGCCTCGGCGGCGGGGTGGGCCTGCTGTCCGGCATCTTCGGCGTGGGCGGCGGCTTTCTGATGACGCCGCTGCTCATGATGATGGGCATCCCGGCCACGGTGGCCGCGGCCTCGGACTCCAACCAGATCGTCGGGGCCTCCACCTCGGGCACGTTAATCCACCTGCGCCTGGGCAACGTGGACGTCAAGATGGGCGTGTTGCTCCTCATCGGCGGCGTCCTCGGCGGCACGCTCGGCGTCCAGCTCATCAAAATCCTGCGGGCCATGGGCAACGCGGACTTCTGCATCGCCATCACCTACGTCCTCATGCTCGGCGGCGTGGGTTCCTACATGTTCTTCGAGTCCCTAAGCTCCATGCGAAAGGCCAAAAAGCCGGCCCCGGCCAAGGCCGCCGCCCCGGCCAAGGCCTCGGGCTACGCGAGGTTCATGGCCGCCCTGCCCTTCCAGATGGAGTTTCGCCGTTCGGGCATCCGCCAGTCGGCCCTGACCCCGCTTTTCTTCGGCGGCCTGGTCGGCGTGCTTTCGGCCATCATGGGCGTGGGCGGCGGCTTCATCATGGTCCCGGTCATGGTCTACATGCTGCGCATGCCCATGCACGTGGTGGTGGGCACGAGCCTTTTCCAGGTCCTTTTCACCTGCATCAACGTCACCATCATGCAGGCGGCCGAGAACCACACCGTGGACTTCGTGCTGGCCCTGCTCCTTTTGATCGGCTCGGCCATCGGGGCCCAGTTCGGGGCGCGCATCGGCCGCCGGCTCCACGGCGACCAGCTCAAGGTCTACCTGGCCTGCATCGTGCTCCTGGTCATGTTCAAGATGCTCTACGAACTGCTGGCCCGCCCGGACGTCCTGCTGGCGGCCATCGGAGGACACTAGCATGCGTCGCCCGCTCCTCGTCGCCGTCCTGACCGCAATGCTGGCCGCCGCGTCCGGCGCGGCCCTGGCCGAATCCCTGCCGCCGCTGGCCGTTTCGCCCCAGGCCGTGGCCATCGATTCCCTGTACAACGGCGAGGACCTGACCGTGACCGGCCAGGTGCCGGCCGGCAGCCAGGTGGTGGTGCGCCTTTCCGGCGAGCCCCGGACCTTCCGCATGAAGGAGAAGGGCCGGGTGCTCGGCGTCCTGTGGATGAACACGGACAAGGTGTCCTTTTCCGGCGCGCCGAGCGTCTTCCTGGTCGCCGCCTCCAAGGACGCCCCGGCCGGGGACGTGGCCTCCCTCGGCGTCCCGGGCCTGGCCAAGGCCATCAAGGTCGAAACCCACGATCCGGACCCGTCGGCGCTGACGGCCGAGTTCCTCCGCTTCCAGAAGGCGGAGAAGCTCTACCTGGAAAACGCCGGCCAGGTGACGCTCGGCCCGGACGCCGGGGATATGCGCCCGTTTTCCGCCGTGCTGCGCCTGCCCTCCCGGCTCTCCCCGGGGGCCTATTCCGTGGAGGTCCTGGCGCTTCGGGACGGCGCGGTCGCGGCCAGCGCCGCCGCCTCGGTCAACGCCTCCTTCGTCGGCGCGCCGGCCTTCCTGGCCGACATGGCCTTCGGCCACGGCACGCTCTACGGCGTCCTGGCCTCGATCATCGCCATCCTGGGCGGCCTGGTCATCGGCCAGATCTTCAGCGGCTCCAAAAGCGGCGCGCACTAGCTGCAAACGGATCATCGGCCATGGGCGTCATCAGCAGGATCGCACAGGCGCTTCGCCTCGCGCCCCGGGGGAAGACCCCGGTGCCCTTCGTGGTGCTCTTCAAGAAATTCAAGAGCATCCTGGAGCGCAACAACCGCATCCTCACGCTCATGGCCGACATGGGCGACAAGCTCGGCGGCGAATACGTCTTCGACCGCCGCTACGTCGAGGAGGCCTGCGAGGAGCTCTCCGACCAGATCTTCAAGCTCGTCTCCGACCTGTCCATTTTGAACCGCTGCCGCAACGTGCCCCTTTTCACGGCCTTCGAAACCGTGCGCCAGGAGATCGCCGACGAGCTGGCCGGGCGGCACCATTTTCCGGACACCGCCCCCACCCTGCCCCTTTCCGCTCTGCGGGCCGACATGGCCGACGCCGCCGGCGGCAAGTTCGCCATGCTGGGGGAACTCAAGAACGTGCTTCAACTGCCCGTGCCCGACGGCTTCGTCGTCACCACGAGAGCCTTCGCCGAGTTCATGGCCCGAAACGGCCTGCCGGATTGCATCGCCGAGCAGACCCGCCGCCTGGATGCGGACGAGGAAGGGGCCATCGCCGACGCCTCGGCCAAGGTGCGCCAGCGCATCCTGGCGGCGAGCCTGCCGCGCGGGCTTTCGCGCGGCATAAGCGAGGCCGTCGCCGCCCTGGCCGAGCGCCTGGGCCGGGCCCCGGCCAGCCTGGCCGTGCGCAGCTCGGCCTGGAACGAGGACGGCGAGGCCAGCTTCGCCGGCCAGTACGAAAGCGTCATCGGCGTGCCGCCCGCCCAGGCGGCCGAGGCCTTCAAGCGGGTGGTGGCCGGGGCCTACACCCCCGAGGCCTGGCTCTATCGCCGCCGCCGGGGATTTAAGGAGCACGAGGCGGTCATGGCCGTCGGGTGCCAGGTCATGATCGACTCCCTGGTCAGCGGCGGGCTCTACACCTACGCGCCGCTCACCCGCAACGAGGAGGGCGTCTTCGTCAGCGCCGCCTGGGGCCTGTGCGCCCCGGTCATGTCCGGCGAGATCGAGACCGACTCCTACCTGATCGCCCGGCGCGCGCCGTTTGCGACCGTGTCCCGGGAGATTGCCCACAAGCCCCGGGGACTGGCCCTTCGCCCCGAGGGCGGCACGGCCTACGCGGACCTGCCGCCGCAAAAGGCCGACGCGCCCTGCCTGACCGAGGCCGATCTGTCGCTTCTGGGCGAGGTGTCCCTGTCCCTGGAAAAATACTTCAAGCGGCCCCAGGACGTGGAGTGGACCATCGACGCCGCCGGCCGCCTGTACGTGCTGCAAAGCCGGCCCATGTTCTTCTACGGCGACCCGGCCCGGCGCACCGGGGCCATCGACGCGGCCGTGAAGGACGCCGAGATCGTCTTTTCCGGGCGCGGCGACGTGGTGCAGCGCGGCGTGGCCATGGGCCGGGTCCATGTCGTCAGGAGCGACGCCGACCTCGACGACTTCCCCTTCGGCGCGATCCTGGTCGCCCGCCACACCTCGCCGCGCTATTCCCGGGTCATGCCCCGGGCCCAGGGCATCCTCACGGACATCGGCTCCCCGGCCGGCCACATGGCCGCCGTGGCGAGGGAATTCCGCCTGCCCACGGTGGTCGGCTGCGACCTGGCCACGCAGTTGCTTCAAACCGGCGACGAGATCACCGTGGATGCCACCCAGAACGTGGTCTACCGGGGGCTGGTCAAGGAGCTGCGCTACTTCGAGCTGACCGAGGAGGCCGTGTACGAGGATTCCTACGAGTACCGGCTGCTGCGCCGCCTGCTGAAAAAAATCACGCCCCTGAACCTCGTCGATCCCCACGCCCCGAGCTTCACCCCGGCCTCCTGCCGCACCTACCACGACATCACCCGCTATATCCACGAACAGGCCGTGGCCGAGCTCATCGCCTTCAGCGAGAACAGCCTGGGCATCCTCGACCCCTCGGCCCGAAAGCTCCGCACGACGTTGCCGCTCAACCTCTCCATCATCGACCTCGACGGCGACGGCAGCGCCCAGGACGGCGAGATCGAGGTCCGGGACCTGCCCTCCCTGCCCCTGCGCGAGCTCGTGGCGGGCCTGACCGAATCGGGCATGTGGGAAACGGCCCCGGTGCCCGTGGACATGGGGAGCTTCATGGCCAGCCTCACCCGGACCCTCGGCATGGGCGGTCCCGGCGAGGAGAAGCTCGGGCGCAACCTGGCCGTGGTCTCGCGCGAGTACATGAACCTCAACCTGCACCTGGGCTACCACTTCGTCCTCGTCGACGCCTATGCCGGCGAGGTGGTAAACGACAATTCGCTCTATTTCCGATTCCTGGGCGGGGTGACGGATTTCGCCCGCCGGGCCAGGCGGGCGCGCTGCATCGGCAAGATCCTGGAGCGGGCCGATTTCCGGGTCGAGATCCACGGCGACCTGGTCATCGGGCGCATCAAGAAGGTCGACCTGGAAACCATGCGGGCCAAGCTGCGCCTGCTCGGCGGCCTCGTGGGCTTCACCCGCCAGCTCGACGTGCGCCTGTCGCGCGAAGACGACGCGCACTGCTTCGCCGAGGAATTTCTCGCCGCCATAAAGCCGGTGACGGAGGACGCCCATGACCCAGCCTGAAACGACCGCCCGGACGAAACGACGCCTGCTCGTCCTCGACGACGAGCCCATCGTGGTCAAACGCCTCAAGCCCGCCTTCCAGAAGGCCGGCTACGACGTGGAGGTCTTCACGGACAGCGCCGCGGCCCTGGCCGCCTTCGAGGCCGACCCGGCCGACATCGTCATCACCGACCTCAAGATGGAGGGCCTCGACGGCATCGCCTTCCTCGACCGGGTCAAAGCCGTCTCGCCCGAAGTCGGCGTCATCGTCATCACCGGCTTCGCCACCCTGGAGACGGCCAAGGAATCCTTCCACAAGGGGGCCTTCGACTTCGTGGCCAAGCCCTTCAAGCTGGCCGACATCCTGGATGTGGTCGGCCGCCTCGAATCCCACCTGGAAAGCCGACGCCATGCCCGTTGATTCCGCCCGATCCGGCGCGCCGGGCGAGGCCCGGGCCTTCTTCTCGAAGTTCCAGGCCCTGCTCGAGGCCAACACCGCCGCCCTGGCCGCCATGGCGGGCCTGGAGCGCATGCTCGGCGGGGAATACATCTTCGACCGGGCCTTTCTGGAGAAATCCGCCCGCGAGGCCACGGACCACGCCCATCAGGCCGTTTATGCCCTCAATGCCATGACCGGCAACCGGCACATCGACCTCTACGACCGCTTCATGGCCCTGGCCGCCGCCGTGGAGGACATCCTGGCCGGCCGGCCCGAGCCCGGGGACGGGAGCCTCGTGCGGTCCCTGTCCGACCTGCGCCTGGAGGACCAGGCCAAGGCCGGACGCGACGCCGCCGCCCTGGGCGAGCTGGCCGGACGCCTGGGCCTGCCCGTGGCACGCGGCTTCGTCCTGGCCGCGCCCGCCTTCGGCGAAGGCGGGGACCTCGCGCCGGACGCCCGCGCCGCCCTGGCCGAGGCCCTGGCCGCCCCGGAGACCGCTCCGGGAAGCCCCTCCCTGACCGTGTCCGTCGCGGCCCTCGCCCCGGCCGAGGCGCGACTCGCCCTGTCGCGAAGCGGCGTGCCGGCCGAGGCCGCGCCCCTGGCCGCCGCCCTGGAGGCGCTCGGCCGCGAGGTCGCCGGCCAGGCCCCGGTGGGGGCCAGGCTCGCGGCCACGAACCTGGCCGCGCCCCCGGCCCCGGCGCGCGGCCGGCTGCGCACGGCCTTCGTCGGCCAGGGCGGCGCGGCCTTTCTGCGTTGCGACGTCTGGGACGAGGCCGACCCGGCCCGGGCCGCCGTCATCCTTTTCGACCGCGCCCATCCCTTCGCTCCGGCGCAGCCCGCCCCGGAGACGGACGCCGCCGCCTGGGCCGGCCTGACGCGCCTGGCCGCCCGGGCGTTGGCCGGCCAGGGGCTGGCCGCCGAGCGCCTGCTCGGCGCGGCCGTGGACATGGGCTTTCGCCTGGCAGCCTCGGGCGAGGTCGTATTCGAATCCGCCGCGGCGCTGCCTTTCGTGCCCCTGGGCGCGCCGCCGGGGGACGCGCCGCCGGCGCTTCTGTGCGGCGGCGAGCCGGCCTGCCTCGGCGCGGCGGCCGGCGTGGTGGTCCACGTGGACGAGGACACGCCGCCCGATTCCCTGCCCTACGGGGCCGTGGCCGTGGCCCGCTCGGCCTCGCCGGCGCTGGCCCCGCTGCTGCGCCGGGCCGGGGCGGTGGTGGCCGAGGTCGGCGACGCCGTGGGGCACCTGGCGGCCATCGCCCGGGAATGCCGCACCCCGGCCCTTTTCGGCCTGGCCGGGGCCATGGAGGCCCTGCCCGAGGGGCGGCTCGTCACGGTGGACGCCGCCTCGGGCTGCGTGCTGGCCGGCGTCGGCCCGACCCGGCCGGCCCCGGACGGCGGCCTGTCCCCGGACGACCCCGAATACCTGGTGCTGCGACGGCTCCTGCGCCGCATCGCCATCCTGCACCTCACCGACCCCGACGCCCCGGATTTTTCCGCCGCCGGTTGCCGCACCCTGCACGACGTGCTGCACTACGCCCACGACCGGGCCGTGGCCGTGCTGGCCGACCTGCGCCAGGCCGGGGTTTCCGAGCGCGCGGCCACGCCGCTCCCCCTGCCCCTGCCCCTGGACCTGCGGGTCCTGGACATCGGCGGCGCGCTGGCCCCCCGGGCCTCGGGCCTCGCCGACGTGCGCTCCCGCCCCCTGGCCGCCGTGCTCCAGGGCCTGCTTTTGCCCGGGATGTGGGAGACCGGCCCGGCCCGGGTGGGCCTTGGCGACATCATCGGGGCCATGGCCCGGCCGCTGCCCGACATGCGCGGCAACCTGGCCATCGCCGCCCGGTCCTACTGCAACCTGAGCCTGCGCCTGGGCTACCACTTCACGGTCATCGACGCCTACGTCGGCGACAACCCGGAGAAAAACGCCATCGCCTTCCGCTTCGTCGGCGGGCTGGCCGACGCCGCCGGGAAAAACGCCCGCGCCGCCTGCGTCGGGCGCATCCTGTCGCGCCGGGGCTTCAAGGTGGAGACCGCGGGCGAGCTGGCCACGGCCCGGCGCAAGATGATCGAGCCCGAACCGGCCCTCGAGGCCCTGCGCCTGCTCGGGGCTCTTTGCGCCTTCGCCCGCCAGCGCGACACCGGACTGTCCGGACCCGGCGCGGCCGAGGCGCTGGAGCGGGCCTTTCTCGACGCCTGGGAAGCCGCCGACCCGGACGGAGGGAAGACGCCGTGATCGCCTGGCTGCGCGACACCCTCCACCGGCGGCGGCAGGCCCGGGAACGGGCAAGCCTCGACGCCCTCAAGGTGCGCTACCACACCTTCCGCATCCTCCTGGCCAACGGCGAACGGGCCCTGGACAGGCTGGCCGAGGTCGAGGCCGCCCTGGCCGGCGGCGCGGCCACGGCCGAACTGGCCGGCCGGGTGGAGGAACTGCTCGCCGTGACCTTCGAAATGGCCGACGGCGCGGCAAGGCTCGCCGCCCGCGAGGCCAAGGCCCTCTACGCCCGCCAGATCGCCCTGGAAAAGGAGCTGCGCGCCGCCCTGGAAGCGGCCGAGGACGGGGTGCGCCCGCCCTCGTGCCTGCCCCTGGCCCTGGCGCGAAACCCCGAGGAAGCGGGCGGCAAGGCGGCCGGGCTTTCCCTGCTGCTCGGCAACGGCTTTCCCGTGCCGCCGGGGTTCGTGGCGACGGTGGGGGCCTGCCGCGAATTCTGGCGCGAGACCGGGCTTGGGGTGCGCGTCGCCCGCACGTTGGGCGAGGCCGGGCCGGACGGGGACGTGGCCGCCGCCTGCGCCGCCCTGCGCCGGGACATCCTGGCCGCGCCCCTGCCCGACTGGCTGGCCGGGGACCTGGCCGAGGCCGCGGCCGCGCTGGCCCACGCCCCGGGGCTGCCCTCCCCCGCCGCCCTGGCCGCGCGCTCCAGCGCCCTGACCGAGGACCGGGCCGAGCACTCCTTCGCCGGCCAGTTCGCCACGGCCCTGAACCTTTCCCCCGAGACCCTTGGCCGGGGCTTTCTCGAAGTCATGGCCGGGGCCGTATCCGAGCAGGCCGTACTCTACCGCCGCCAGGCGGGCCTGCCGGCCGACGCCCTGGACATGGCCGTGCTCGTCCAGGCCATGGTCCCGGCCGTGGCCGCCGGCGTGGCCTTCAGCCTGGACCCGGTGCGGCCCGAATCGGACCGCATGCTGGTGTCGGCCGTGCCGGGCCTGGGCGTGCTGGCCGTCAACGGCGCGGCCCCGGTGGACATCTACCGCGTGGCCCGCGACGACCCGGACGACGTGGTGGCCCACGTGGCCAGGAAGACCCGCCGGGCCGTGGCCGCCGCCGGGGGAGGCCTGCGCCGCGAGGCCGTGCCCGAGGCGGCCCGCAACGCCCCGGTGCTGAGTCCGACCGTCCTTACGCGCCTGGCCAGGCTGACCCTGGCCGCCGAGGCCCTGGCCGGCTCCTGGCGAGACCTCGAATACGCCGTGGACGCGAACGGCGATCTTTGGCTGCTCCAGTCCCGCCCGGCGCGCATCGTCTGGGGCGCGCGCCGCCCGCCGGTTGCGCCCAAGCCCTTGTACGCCGGCGGCATGCCCGCCGCGCCCGGCCGCTGCCTGGGCCTGGCCCGCCACGTGACGGGCGGCGCGGCCGACGACGGCCGGGAGGACTGTCCGGTGGTGGCCCTGCTGGCCGAGGCCGCGCCCGAAGCGGTCCGGGGACTGCCCCAATGGCAGGGCGCGGCCACGGCCGGCGGCAATCCCGTGGACCATCTTTCCGCCCTGGCCCGCGAAGCCGGCCGGCCCATGCTGGCCCGGGCCCACGGCGTCATCGAGGCCGTGCCGGACGGCAGGCTCGTCGTGCTCGACGCCGACGCCGGCCTCATCCTGCCCGCGCCGCCGGCCATCGGCGACCCGGCCGGGCTGCTGCGCGCCCCGGACGGCCAGCGGCCCCGCCCCGCACTACCTCCTCTGCCGCCGGGGCGGGCCAGGGTGCACGACCTCGTCGTGCCCCTGACCCTGCCCGAGGCCGGCGACCCGGACCTTGGGGCGGCACGTTGCCGCAGCCTGCACGACGTGGCGCGCTTCGCCCGCGAAGCCGCCATGCGGGCCCTGTTCGAGGCCGGCGACGGTCTCCCCGCTTCCGCCGCCGGACGCGAGCTCCGCGGCGACGGCCCCGTGGCCTGCCAGGTCGTGGACCTCGGCGGCGCGTTGCGCGAGGACGGCCAGGCGGGCCCCCTTTCCGCCGCGTCGGTCGCCTCCGTTCCCCTGGCCGCCCTGTGGCGGGGCCTGGCCGCGACGGACGGGGAAGACGAGGCCCCCGGCCGGCCTCGCCCCCAGCCCGTGCTGGCCACGCGCGACTACGTCAACGCCAATTTCGTGTTGGAGCCCCACCGGGCCATGCTCGACGCCGTGTGCGGCCCCCGCTCCCGGGGCAACTACGCCCGGCTGCGCTTCGCCTGCGCCGGCCCGAAACCGGAACAGCGGCAGCGGCTGGCCGGATTCCTGACGGAAGTCCTGCGGTCCCAAGGGTTCGTCGTCGCCCGGCGGGGCGACCTCGTCGACGCCGTCCTGCCCGACGCCGCCGAGGAAGCCACGGCCGAAGCCCTGGCGCTTCTGGGCAGGCTCCTGCGGTTCACCGGCCGGGCCGAGGCGGCCATGACCGACGGCGACGCCCCCGTCCGGGCGGCCCGGGCGTTCGTGGAAGGGGCGGCTTGACGCCTCTCGCCGCACTGGATCAGGAGGCGGGCTCGCCGAAAAACGCGCGCAGCTCGCCGAGCAGGTCGCCCGGGCACTCGTCCTGCGGCGTGTGGCCGCAGTCGAGCGCCCGTCCGCGCACGTCCAGGGCCTTTTCCCGCCAGGTCTCGAGCACATCGTAGAGCGCCCCGACCGTACCCCGGCCCCCCCAGAGGGCCAGCAGCGGAGCCGCGATCCGCTTGTCGCCGTCGGCCGCGTCGTGGGCCAGGTCGATGCCCGCCGCGGCCCGGTAGTCCTCGCAGATGGCGTGGCGGGTCATGGGGTCAAGGTAGCAGCGCAGGTATTCGGCCAGGACCTCGGGCTCGGTGGCGTCCGGGATCTTGTTTTGCCCGGCGATGTGCCGGCGCAGGAAGAATTCCGGGTCGGCGTCGATGAGGCGCTCGGGCAGCGGATAGGGCTGGATGAGGAAGAACCACCAGAAATAACGCGTGGCGAAGGCCTTGTCGGTGCGTTCGTACATGGTCGACGTGGGGGCGATGTCGAGGAGCGCCAGCTTTGCGACGGCCTCGGGATGATCGAGGGCCATGCGGTGGGCCACCCGCGCGCCCCGGTCGTGGCCGACCACGTGGAAGCGGTCGTGGCCGAGGGCCCGCATCAGCTCCACCTGGTCGGCAGCCATGGCGCGCTTGGAGTAGTTGGCGTGGTCCGCGCCGCCCTCGGGCTTGCCGCTGTCGCCGTAGCCGCGCAGGTCGGCCGCGACCACGCTGAACCGTTCGGCCAGGGCCGGCGCGATCTTGCGCCAGGTGGCGTGGGTCTGGGGGTGGCCGTGCAAAAGGAGCAGCGGCGGCCCGTCGCCGGCCGCGGCGAAGCGCAGCCCGATGCCCTCGGAAGTCTCGAAATCGCGGAGCACAAACCCACGCAGAAAGGGCGACGGCCCGAGTTCCCGGATTCGCCGGCCGGGGCCGGCAGTCGCTTGGCTCATGCATTTCCTCCAGAGGTCCGCGTTGCCGGCGCGACGCCGCCAGGGGCCGGGGCGTCGCGCCTTTTCCCGGTCGGGCCGGTTCAACCGTTCGTTTCGCCGATGACGGCGAGCTGTTTTTTGATCTTGGCCGCGCTGGCCACCAGGGCGCTTTTTTCCTCGTCCGTCAAGGCGACCTCGATGACGTCCTCCACGCCGCTGGCCCCGAGCTTGACCGGAACGCCGACGAACGTCTCGTGTATGCCGTACTGGCCGGTCAGGAAAGCGGCGCAGGGCAGGATCTTCTTCTTGTTCATGACCACGGCCGAGACCATCTGGATGACGGCCGAGGCCGGGGCGTAGAAGGCGCTGGTCTGCATGAGCCGGATGATCTCGGCCCCGCCGTCGCGGGTGCGGCCGATGAGCGCGTCCAGGCGCTCCTTGGGCAATAGCTCGGAAACGGGAATGCCGGCCACGGTGGAATAGCGCGGCACGGGCACCATGTCCTCGCCGTGCTCGCCGAGCACCATGGCCTGGACGTTCTCCACCGACACGCCGAGCTCCTTGGACAGGAAGTACTGGAAGCGGCAGGTGTCGAGCACGCCGGCCATGCCGACCACGCGGCTCCTGGGCAGCTGGCCGGCGCGCATGGCCACGTGGCACATGACGTTGAGCGGGTTGCTCACGATGATGTAGAAGGCGTACGGGCTGTAGCGGGCGGCCTGGGCGACGCACTCGCCGACGATGGCCGCGTTGATCTTCAGCAGGTCGTCGCGGGTCATGCCCTCCTTGCGGGTGGCCCCGGCCGTGATGATGACGATTTCCGAGTCGCGCGTCTGCTCCAGGTCGTCGCCGGACACGCACACCGGCTCCAGAAGGTCGATGGGGCTCGCCTCCAGGAGGTCCAGGGCGATGCCCGCCGCCTTGCCCGGAGCCTTGTCCACCAGCACGACGCTCTTGCAGAACTTGCGTTCGACCAGCCGCCTGACGACCGCGCCGCCGACGTTGCCCGCGCCGAATACCGTGATCTTGCCGTTCATGCGCCTTCCCGGACCGGCCGACGGCCGGTTGTTCGTACGTTGCGGAAAAAGGGGGCTTCCTAGCCGCCCAGGCCGATGAAGGCGATCCAGGGCACGCACACGAACAGGAACGCGCCCAGGAACAGCAGCCCGAAGACCGCGCCGAGCAGCCAGAACTCGCCGGCCTTGACGTAGCCCGTGCCGTACCAGATGGGGCTCGGGCCGGTGCCGTAGGGAGTGATGATGCCCATGATGCCGAAGGTCAGGCACAACAGAAGCGCCGTCTGCCCCTGGTTAAGGCCCGGGATGCCCTTGGCCGTGGTGAGGAACAGGGCCAGAAGCGCCGCGGCGTGGGCCGTGGAGCTGGCGAAGAAGTAGTGGGCGAAGAAGAAGAGCACGACGAGCCCGACGGCCACGGTCCCGGGGCCGAAACCCTGGAGCAGGGAGGTCGAGAACCCGGCGAACCACTTGAGGAAACCCACGTTGGCCAGGCCGCCGGCCAGGGCCACCAGGGTGCCGAACCAGGCGAGCACGTTCCAGGCCTGCTTGTTGCTTATGATGTCGTTCCAGGTGACCACGCCGGTCAGCACCATGGCCACCAGCACCAAAAGCGCCGCCGTGGTGGCGTTGATGCCGGGATAGACGACGCCGAAGCCGGTTTTGAGCATATCGGGCAGGGCCTTTTCGCCGAAGATCCACAGCACCAGGGCCAGCACGGCCAGCAGGGCCATGACGACCTCCTGGCGGCGCAGCGGCCCCATTTCGGCCAGCTGCGCCGCCGCCCAGCGGGGCGTCTCCTCGGAGCGCTTCATGGTCGGCGGATAAAGGACGTAGGTGAGAAGCGGCACGGCCAGAAGCAGCGGCACGCCCACGGGCGCGAAGGCCTTGAACCACTGCAGCCACTCCACGCCGAAGCCGTTTTGCCTCATGATGCTCACGGCCAGCACATTGGTGGCCAGGCCGGTCATGAACAGCGAACTGGTGACGCAGGTGCCGGCCAGGGCCACCCAGACCAGGTAGGCCCCGAGCTTTCGCGGTTCCTTGTCCGGCAGGGAGTCGTACATGACCGGGATGTTGCGCACGATGGGGAAGATGGTGCCGGCGCTGCGGGCGGTGTTGGAAGGCATGAACGGGGCCAGCACCGCGTCGGCGAAGACCACGGCGTAGCCCAGGCCCAGGCTGCTCTTGCCCAGGCGCTTGACCAGAAGCAGCGCGATGCGCTTGCCGAGGCCGGATTTTTCATAGCCCATGGCGAACATGAAGGCCGCGAAGATGAGCCAGACCGTGCTTTGGGAGAATCCCGACAGCCCCCAGTTGACGAGGTCGCCGTTGGTGACGGCCTTGTCCTTGACCGCCGGGCCGACGCCGAGCAGGCAGGCGGCCACGACGCCGATCACGCCGACCAGGGCCGCCGGCACGGGTTCGAGGATGAGCCCGGCCACCACGGCCAGGAACAGGGCGAAATAGAGCCAGGCCTGGGGCGAGAGCCCGGCCGGCGTGGGAACGCAGTACACGGCCAGGCCGACCGCAAACGGGGCGAGGCTTCTGCCGAGGGTGGATCGCATGCTTCCTCCCGGGGTTGCGCGTGTCGCCCTCGCGTCACGTCCCGGAAGCGGACGCTTTTGGGGGTGACGCACGGGACATCGCTCTTTCATTGAAACTGCCGACGGGCTCTACTTATCCCGGCCTCTACAAACCCAGGCTCTTGCGGATCATGGGCTTGATGCCGCCATTTCGCAGGATGTTCATGACGTAGTCCGACAGGGGCTGGGCCGTGAGCGTCGCGCCGGTGGTCTTGTTGGCGACCGTGCCCGCGGCGATGTCCACGGACACGACGTCCCCGCGCGCCACGGCCTCCTGCACGCCCGGGCAGACGATGGCCGGCAGGCCCAGGTTGATGGCGTTGCGGAAAAATATCCTGCCGAAGGACTCGGCCAGGATGGCCCCCACGCCGGCGGCCTTGAGGGTGACCACGGCGTGCTCCCGGCTGGAGCCGCAGCCGAAGTTGGTGGCGGCGACCACGACGTCGCCCGGGGCGCACTGGGAGGCAAAGAGCGGATCGGCCCCCTCCATGGCGTGCCTGGCCACGTCCTCGGGATCGGTCAGGTCCAGAAAGCGGCCGGGATAGATCTGGTCGGTGTCGACGTTGGCCCCGTAGACGAAGGCCTTGCCGGTGATGGTCGTCTGCATGGCGATGCTCCTCCTGTCGCGTCCGGAAAGGGCGCGCACGCCCGTTACGGACAGCTTCCTCGAATCGTTTCTTGGTAAGGGACGCCGGCCTAGGCGAGGTATTTGGCCGGGTCGGCGATCCGGCCCTCCAGGGCGGAAGCGGCCACGGCGGCCGGGGAAGCCAGGAAGATCTCCGCCTTGGCATGGCCCATGCGGCCCGGGAAGTTGCGGTTGGAGGAACTGATGCAGCGCTCGCCCGAGGCGAGCAGGCCTTCGTGGGTGCCGAGGCACGCGGCGCAGCCCGGGGTGACGAAGGTGGCCCCGGCGGCGACCAGGGCCTGGACGTAGCCCCGCTCCATGGCTTCCAGGAACACCGCCTTGGAGGCCGGCACCACGAGCATGCGGGTCCCGGGGTGGATGTGCTTGCCTTGCAGGATGGCGGCGGCCACGGCCAGGTCCTCGACGCGCCCGCCCGTACAGGTGCCGAGGAAGGCCTGATCCACGGGCTTGCCGGCGTGCGCGGCCAGATCGGAGACGTTGTCCACGCTAAATGGCGCAGCCAGTTGGGGGCCGATGGCCGAGACGTCGAAGACGTGCTCGGCGGCGTAGCGGAAGTCGGGGTCGGTGGTCGGAACGTCCGCCGGCGGGCAGCCCCGGGAGGCCAGAAAGGCCATGGTGACGTCGTCGGGCTGGATGTAGCTGGTCTTGGCCCCCATCTCCGTGGTCATGTTGCAAAGGGCCATGCGCTCGGAGACGCCGAACTGGCGCAGGGTCGGGCCGGCGAACTCCACGGCCTTGTACACGGCGTAGTCGGCCTTGAGCCGGCCGATGACGTGCAGGATCACGTCCTTGGCGTACACGCCCGGCCGGGGCTTGCCCTCCAGGCGGATGCGCACGATCTCCGGCACCCGGAACCAGAGCTTGCCCGTGACCAGGATGATGGCCAGGTCCGTGGCCCCGACGCCGGTGCCGAAAGCGCCGAAAGCGCCATGGGTGGTGGTGTGGGAATCCGTGACCACCACGACCTGGCCGGGGCGCACGAGCCCCTTGTCGGCCAGCACCTGGTGGCACACGCCCTGGTCCACGTCCATGAGCAGGTCGATGCCCTGCTCCCGGCAGAACTCGCGGAACTGCTTCTGGTTCTCGGCCTGGGCGATGGTCGAGGCCGGGGCGTAGTGGTCGAGGAACATGACGACCTTGTCCGGGGCGTGCACCCTGACGCCGCCCATTTCGCGAAACGAGCGGACGGTTTGCAGGTACAGGTCGTTGATGCCGGCCAGGTCCACGTCGCAGTTGACGATCTCCCCCGCGCCCACCGAGGGGACGCCGGCGGCCCGGGCAAGGATCTTTTCGATGGCGTGCATCGAGGCCTCCTGAAAAGTGTTCGGGTTCCAATGCGGTCGCGGCGCATCCCGGCCGGGCCCCGGGGTACGGGGCGGCTCCGGGAGCCTTTCGTCCGTGTGTCGAGGAGGGAAGCAGCAATCGTTCCAAAAATATCATTTTTAATTTCAATGCATTAACAAACAATGGCATTGTCATGAAACGCAAAACGTTCTATTTCGCTGAAAAACGTTTCATTTCGTTTCAGGAGACCGCATGGCCGACATCGCCTTCGTCGCCCCCAGCCCCGACCTCTACCGAGACGCCAAGGCCGCCCTGCACGCCAGGCACAAGCACATCCGCCTCGTGGAAGGGCTCCTCGGCAAAGGCGCGCAGGCGGCCGCCCAGCTCGCCCGCGAAGGCGTGGAGGTCGTCGTCTCCCGGGGCGGCACGGCCGAGGCCATCGCCAAGGCCGTGCCCGGGCTCACCGTGGTCGCCGTGCCGACCACGGGCTTCGACGTGCTGCGGGCCATCGGCAAGGCCAAAAGCCACGGCCAGCGCATCGGCGTGGTGGCCTTCCCGTCCATGACCACGGGCATGGGATCGATCGGGAACCTCCTCGGCCTGGACGTGCGCGTCTACGACCTGGCCGACGAGGCCGAGGCCGAGGGGCTCGTGCTGCGGGCCAGGGACGAAGGGGCGCAGGTGGTGGTCGGCGGCATCATCTCGGCGCTGACGGCCGAGCGTCTCGGCATCCCGGCCCAGGCCATCGAGAGCGGCCTGGAGAGCATCCTCGGCGCAGTCGAGGAGGCCGAGCGCGTCGGCCACGCCCTGGACGGCGAAAAGGCCAAGGGCGAGCTGCTGCGTGCCGTGCTGGCCAACGTCGCCGACGGCATCGTGGCCGTGGACGGCCACGGCCGCGTCACGCTGTGCAACCCCGTCGCGGCCCGGGCCGTCCGGCTGGAGGAGAAGGCCGTCCTCGGCCGGCCGGTGCGGACGGTCTGGCCGGAGCTGCGCCTGGAGAAGGTCGCGCGCGGCGGCCGGGACGAACGTGGGCACATCCTCAAGGTCTTCGACCAGGAGGTCATCTGCGACAAGATCGCCCTCGCCGTGGGGGACCGCACGGCCGGTGCGGTGGCCACCTTCCACGACGTGCGCCGCATCCAGAAGATGGAGGCGGCCGTGCGCCGGCGCGCCCTGGACGCGGGGCACGTGGCCGCGGCGCGGTTTGCGGACATCCTGGGCGAAAGCCAGGCCATCCGACAGGCCATCGAACTCGGCATGGACTACGCCCGCAGCGACGCCACCGTGCTCGTCACCGGGGAGACCGGAACCGGCAAGGAACTCTTCGCCCAGGGCCTGCACAACCACGGCCGGCGGCCCATGGGACCGTTCGTCGCCGTCAACTGCGCCGCCCTGCCCGGCCAACTGCTCGAAAGCGAACTCTTCGGCTACACGGCCGGCGCGTTCACGGGAGCGAGCCCCAAGGGCAAGGCCGGGCTTTTCGAACTGGCCCACGGCGGCACCATCTTCCTGGATGAGGTGGCCGAGGCGGACCCGGTGGTCCAGGCCAAGCTCCTGCGCGTGCTTCAGGAGAAGAAGGTCATGCGCGTGGGCGGGGACCATGTCGTGCCCGTGGACGTGCGCGTGGTCGCGGCCACCAACAAGGACCTCCGGGACATGGTGGAGCGGCGGCTTTTCCGCGCCGACCTGTACTACCGCCTCAACGTCCTGCACCTGCCCCTGCCGCCGCTTCGCGAACGCCGCGAGGACGTCCCGATCCTGGCCCGGCATTTCCTGCGCGCCCTGGGCCGGCCCCTGGCCCTGTCCCCGGCCTGCCTGGCCGTGCTCAAGCGCCATCCCTGGCCGGGCAACGTGCGCGAGGTGCAAAACGCGGCCGCCCGCATCGCGGCCAGTTGCAAGGAGGAGACGGTCACCGAGGCGCTGGTGCGCCGGGTGCTTCAGGAGCCGGGTCCCGACGCGGCCGGAGGCATGAGCGAGGCCAGGGAGATTCGCGCCGCCCTGGAGGGGGCGAAAGGAAAGCTCGTGGACGCGGCCAAGGCCCTCGGCATCAGCCGTTCGACGCTCTGGCGCAGGATGAAGCATCTCGGCATGTCGTAAGCGCGGACATCGGCCAAAAGCCGCCGGCGGGCCGTCGTTATCCGCCGGCGAGCTTCACCTTGTGCCCGAGCCTGCGCAGTTCCTCGGCCAGGGCTTCGCGGTGCTCGCCCTGTATCTCGATGACGCCGTCGCGCACGGTCCCGCCCGCGCCGCAGCGCCGCTTGAGCCGGCCGGCCAGGGCTTCGAGCTCCCCGGGCGGCAGGGAAAGGCCGGTCACGCAGGTCACGCCCGCGCCTTTGCGGCCCTTGGTCTGCCTGGAAATGCGCACGACGCCGTCCCCCGGCGGCGCACCCCGCCCCTTGGCGCAGGCGCACCCGGCCACGGGCCGGCCGCAGCCGGGACACATGCGGCCCTGGTCCGTGGAATAGACCAGGCCGGAATTGTTTTCGCTTCGCTTCGCCATCGTCCCGGTTGGATTCCAGGCAAACCGGCGGCCGTCAAGACAGGGCTTCGAAATAATCGTAGAACACCCCGTCGGGGTCGTGTTTTTGCCGCAGCTCCCGCAGGCGGTTCCAGGCCGATTCGCTGTACGACCGCCGCACGAAGTCCGGGCGGCGCACCATGCTCGACTCGCTGATGTAATGCCCGCAGGCCAGCGGCGTCAGCAGATCCAGGCAACGGTCGTGCCAGCGGGTGGCCGCCGCGTCGTCCCCGGCGTCGCGCCACTGGGTCCAGGGCCCGCCGTAGTAGCGGGCGCTCATGGAGAAGGCCGCATCCGGCAGCGGAGCCGGGACGTCGGGACCGGTGAAGATCGTGAAGAGAACGAGTCCTTCGGGCGCGGGCGTCGCGACGAAGTGGTCCCGCACGGCCAGCACCATGTCCTCGAGTCCGGCGTTGAAGAACATGGCGTCCACGTGGCTGCGCATCCCCTGAGGCCACAGGGCTCCGGACGCGTCGAACAGGGCCGAAAAATCGGTCGGTGCGGCCGTTTCCTTGAAAAGATGCTTGTCCATGGCCGGACAGGCGTCGAGGGCCGCCAGCGCGGCTCTGGCCTCGTCCAGGGAATCGGCGAAGACCGTGGCCGTCACCATGCACGTCTTGCCCGCGTCGGCCGGGGGGCACTTGGCCGCCACCTCGGGCGGGGCGGCGACCAGGAACAGGCTCAGTTCGAGGTTGGCGGGCAACGCTGGCGCCACGGCTTCCAGCCAGCGGGCCACGGTCCCCGCCTCGGCCATGGGGTAGTGGCAGACGCTGCCGGCGATGGCCCGGGGCAGGTCGTAGAGCCTCAGGTGGTAGCGCGTGGCCACCCCGAAAAAGCCCGGTCCGGCCCCGCGCGCCGCCCAGAAGTAGTCCGCGTTGTGGTCCTTGTCGGCGAGGATGCGCTCGCCCCGGGCCGTGACCAGCTCGATCGCCTCCACGCTGCCGACCCCGGGGCCCCAGACGCCCTGGTTCCAGGACATGCCGCCGCTCAGCAGATACCCGCTCAGCTTGACCTCGGGGCAATGCCCGCTGGGATAGGACAGGCCCAGGGCGTTGAGCCGGGCCTGGACCTCGCGGTTGCTGACGATGGGCTGGAGCACGGCCCGCCGGGCGGCCACGTCGATGGACGCCACCTGGTTCAGCTCGCCGAGGTCGATGAGCAGGCCGCCGTTTCGCAATGTCGGATTGGCCCAGTTGTGCCCGCCGCCGCGCACCGCCACCTTGAGCCCGTGGGCCCGGGCGAACCGCACCGCCTCGGCCACGTCCTGCGCGGCGGCGACCCGGACGATCAGCCGGGGGCGGCGCGAGACCGGCCCCAGCCTGTTCCAGAAACGCAGGGCCGCCGTCTCGAACGCGGGGTCCGCGGGCGTCAGCGCCCGGCCCCGAATCCGGGCCCGCAGGCCGTCGACGTCCGCCTGGGACGGCTTCGGAACATGGTCGGCATCGAAAGGCTTCGCGGTCATGACGTCTCCTTGTCGCCTCGGGCAATGATGAAAGAGGGTTCTTGCTGCTCGCCTTCAAGGGTTCGCGTCGGCCGGCGCATCGGTCGCGACAGCCGCGTCCACGCCGCACGTCGGCTTTGAAGCCAGGTTAGCAGGGGATCGCCCCTCCCGCCAAGCGGGCATTGAAATTATCCGCCCGCTTCCACAGCGTTTGCGACAGGGCGAGAGGGGAACGCGGATCAGCCAGGGCCATGCCCCCCTTCGCCCGACTTGACGCCCGCGCCCGTCCCCAGCCAAACTGCAAGTGCGCGGGAGGCCGCCCGGGACGCGCCCGGCGGCCCCGCCCCGGCCAAGCCGTCCCGGGGTGCGAGACGACGCGGCAACAGGGCCGCCCTACCGCCACGCCGCCAACACATCCCCTCCGCCCCGTCAGGCGGGACGGCCGGGCCGGGAGCGTCCCATGCAGTGGCTCGCGCAACTTTTTTCCAACCAGTCTCCGGCGCAAGCCGTGGCGGTGCTGGGGCTCGTGGCCGCCGCCGGCCTGGCCCTTGGGCGCGTGCGCGTCCGGGGGGTGAGCCTCGGCGTCGGCGGCGTGCTTTTCAGCGGCCTGGCCGCCGGCCATCTGGGGCTGGCCGTCGACCACCACGTGCTGGAATTCGTCCGGGAATTCGGGCTGATTCTCTTCGTCTACGCCATCGGCATGCAGGTCGGGCCGGGATTCGTCGATTCCCTGCGCCGCCGGGGCCTGCGGCTCAACGCCATGGCCGGTCTCATCGTGCTGCTCGGGGCGGGGCTCGCCGCCGCGTTCCACCTTTTCGGCGGCCTGCCCCTGGCCACGGCCGTGGGGCTGTATTCCGGCGCGACCACCAACACTCCGTCGCTGGCCGCCGCCTGCCAAGCCTTTCGCGAGGCGGCTCCGGCCGCCGCCGAAGTGGCCACCGCCCAGGCCGGCCTGGGCTACGCCGTGGCCTACCCCTTCGGCATCGTCGGCATCATCCTGGCCATGCTGGCCATCCGGGCCGCGTTCCGCATCGACCCGGCGCGGGAAACTCGCCAGCTCGAAGAGCAGATGCGGCAGCAGCATCCGCCCCTGGCCGCCGCCACAGTGGAGGCCACGCGGCCCGAGGTCATGGGCGCGCCCCTGGACAAGCTTCCCGGCGTCGCCTCGGGCGGCGTGGTGGTGTCGCGGGTCATGGTCCGGGACGCGGTGGAGGCCGCCCGGGCCGACACGATCCTTGCCCCCGGCATGCTGCTCCACGCCGTGGGCCGGCCCGAGGCCCTGGAGGCTTTTTGCCGCCAGGTCGGACGCATAAGCAAAGCCAGTCTGCCGGAACTGCCCGGACCGCTGGAGGTGCGCCGGATGATCGTCACCAGACGCCAGGCCATCGGCCGGACCGTGCCGGAACTCGACCTGGCCGGACGCCACGAGGTCACGGTCACCCGCATCATCCGGGCCGGCACGGAGCTCTCGCCGGGGTCGGACGTGCCCTTGCACTTCGGCGACATGCTGCGGGTGGTCGGCCGGGCCGAACAGCTCGAGGCCGCGGCCGGGCGCATCGGCAACTCCTCCACCCAGCTGGCGCATCCGCACATCCTGCCGATGTTCATCGGCATCTTCCTGGGCACGCTGCTCGGCAGCCTGCCCGTGCCCCTGCCGGGCCTGCCCACCGGCGTGCGCCTCGGCGTGGCCGGGGGGCCGCTTTTAGTCTCCATCCTGCTCTCCCGGCTGCACCATTTCGGCGGGCTGGTCTGGTACATGCCCCAAAGCGCCAACCTGCTTTTGCGCGAGATCGGCATCAGCCTGTTCCTGTCCTGCGTGGGGCTGGCCGCCGGCGGACGCTTCCTGGCCTCGGTGCTGTCCGGCCAGGGCCTCTACTGGCTCGCGGCCGGGACGACGATCACCTTCGTGCCCCTGGCCGTGGCCGGCGTCGTCGGCCGGGTGTTTCTCAAGTGCAACTACGCCTCGACCTGCGGACTGCTCGCCGGCAGCATGACCGATCCGCCGGCCCTGGCCTTCGCCGGCCAGATGCTCGGCGGCGACGCCCCGGCCTCGGTCTACGCCACGGTCTATCCCCTGACCATGATCCTGCGCGTGGTCACGGGGCAGCTGCTCGTGCTGGCGCTTTTTTCCGGCTGACCATGCGCCCGGTCAACATCGTTTCCTGCACGCTCTCCATGGGGACGGGCAACGGCATCAGCCGCATGGACGAGGCCCTGGCCCGCTCGGTCGATCGGGGCAGGTTCCGCTACACTTGCTGTTTCACCGACATCTTCCGCCCGGACACGGTCTGCGACCGGGACTGGTGCGTCGCCGTGCCGGCCGCCGGGCGCTTCGAGCGCCTGTGCGCCCTGTTTCGGGACGCCGACATCGTGCAGTTCAACGGCGGCTTCGATCCCGTGGCCTGCGAGGCGGCCGAGGCCACGGGCGTGCCGACGCTCATCGAGGTCATGCACCAGTGCGACCGGGGCCAGCGCTCGCCCTCCATCGACGTCACGGTCTGCGTGTCGGAAGCGGTCAGGAGCGTGCAGCCCTTTCCGGAAAGGACCGTGGTCATCCATAACGGCGTCGACACGGAGCTCTTTCATCCGGCCGCGCCGCGATCACGGGAAGGCATCGTTTTTCTGGAGGTCGCCCAACGCGGCAAGGCGGTGCATTTCCACCTCGACCAGCTCGCCGAGCCGCTCCTGGCGCTGGACCCAAGAATCGAGCTCATGCTGGCCGGCAGCGGACAGACCGGCCCGGAAGCGTACCAGGGGCGGGTGCGCTTCCTCGGCCTTCGCCGCGACATGCCCGACCTGTACGCCAAGGCGCATTTCCTGGTGCTGGCCTCGAGGCAGGACGCCTTCGGCCTGGCCTGCGCCGAGGCCATGGCCTGCGGCTGCCTGCCCATCGTCTCCGCGGACGGCGGCATGGCCGAGATCGTGGCCCACGGCCGCACCGGCTGGCTCTTCGATCCCCGGGACCGCCAGGGGTTCCTCGACCTGGTCCGTCGGGCCGTGGCCGGCGAGTCCGCCGACGGCCTGGAAACCATGCGCCGCCAGGCCAGGGCCGCCATCCTCGAGCGGCATTCCCTGGGGCGGTGCATCGACCGCTACGAAAGCCTTTATCTGGAGTGCGCGGCAGGAAACGGGCTGCGCGAAGCTCCCGCTGCCGAGCCTTGGCCCCGCCGCAGCGCCGAAGGCCTCATCGGCGAGACCATCATGGCCGCCCAGGCCCGTCTGGACCTGGAGGCGATCGTCGCACCCTGGCTGGACACCCTGGACCTGCCGCTTTCGCCCCTGCGCGAACCGGACGACGCCTACTGGCGGGTGTGCCGCGCGATGCTGCTGTCGCTTTTTGCGGAGATCGCCCGGGCCGGGTACCAACCCCTGGCCGATGCCCTGTCCACCCGGCTGGAGCGGCTCTTCCCCCTGCAATCCTAGCGACGGCCCTGCCCCGCGCAGGCGATGCGGCAGGCGCGGACGCTCTGTCCCGACCCGACGGGTCGGCGGGCATCCGCGCCTTTCCCGAGGCGGCCCGACCGGGCCTATTCCTCGCCGGCCAGGACCCGCGCGCCCACCGCCGTCGTACCTGGATGCAGGGCGGCGTCGAGCTGATGGACGTCCAGGGCGTTCTCCCACTTGGCCACCACGATGGTGGCGATGCCGTTGCCGATCATGTTGGTGATGGCCCGGGCCTCGGACATGAAGCGGTCCACGCCCAGAAGCAGGGTGAGCGAGGCCACCGGAATGTGGCCCACGG
>NZ_JARKOZ010000144.1 GCF_029978005.1 Solidesulfovibrio sp.
GGGAGGGAACCCCTTTTTTCAAAAAGGGGTTCCCTCCCCCGGTTCCTCGCTCCACGCACGGAGGTCATGATGGAACGGCAGGTCATGGAGACGGACATCGTCTGCGTCGGGTTTGGACCGGCCATGGGCGGATTTCTGACCACCCTGGCCCGGGGCATCGTCAACGAGGACGGGTCGCCGGTCATGGAGAGCCCGCTGGCTCCGGGGCTGCCGCCGCAGGTCATCTGCTACGAGCGCGCCGACGACTTGGGCGTCGGCGTCTCCGGCGTGGTCTCCAAGGCGCGCGGCATCCGGCTGAGCTTTCCCGACCTCAAGCCCGCCGACCTGCCCATGTGCGCCCCCATCGCCGACGAGAAGGTCGTCTACCTCCTCGACCCCGTGGGGGCCAGCCGCCGGCCGCTGCTCATGAAGCTCAAGGACATGGCCATAAAGGCCCTGGGCGAGAAGCTCCCGGGCTACAAGGACATGGCCGTGGAGCTGCCGTACATTCCACCCTTCCTGCAAAAGCACGGCGGCCTGACCTTTTCCATCGGCCAGTTCAACCAGTGGGTGGCCGGCAACGTCATGGCCACCGGCGCGGCGCAGATCTGGCCCGGCTCGCCCGTGGCCGCGCCGCTGGTCGAAAACCGCAAGGTGGTGGGCGTGCGCCTGGCCGACCAGGGCGTGGACAAAAACGGCAAGCCCGACGCCGCCTACATGCCCGGCATGGACGTGCGCGCCGCACTCACGGTCGTCGGCGACGGCCCGGTGGGGCCGGTCGGCCGCGCCATCGACGACATGCGCGGCCTGCCCGCCGGCAAGCACCAGCGCGACTACGCCGTGGGCATGAAGCTGGTCATCGACCTGCCCGCCCACTGCCCCTGGAAGCAGGGCACGGTCATCCACACCATCGGCTTCCCCGAGCCGGAAATCTTCGGCTTCCTCTACGTGCTGCCCGACCGCACGGCCTCGCTGGGCATCTTCGTGCCCTCCTGGTTCGACAACCCCGTGCGCACGGCCTACCGCTACCTCCAGCACTGGATGCGCCACCCCTACATCTGGAAGAACATCAAGGGCGGCGAACTGCGCTCCTTCGGCGCGAAGACGCTGCAGGAAGCCGGGCGCAACGGCGAGCCCTACCTCGTGGGCGACGGCTACGCCCGCATCGGCGAAGGCTCCGGCACCACCAACGTGCTCACCGGCTCCGGCGTGGACGAGGCCTGGACCTCGGGCGTGCTGCTCGGCGAGGCCGTGGTCGGGCTGCTGGAGCAGGGCCTGCCCTTCACCGCCGAGAACCTCGAAAAGACCTACGTCGCCCGCCGCCGCGCCTCCTGGCTCGACGCCGAGGCCAAGATCGCCGCCCGCTCCCGCGAGGGCTTCGCCGCCGGCTTCCTGCCGGGACTTATCGGCATGGGCATCTGCGGCCTGACCAAGGGCATGCTCTGCTGGCCGGCGGATTCGAAGCCCACCCACAAGCGCATCCCGAGCATCGAGGAATACTACCGCTGCCGCATCCCCTGCGAGGAGATCGCGCGCATCCGCCGCGAGGCCACGGCCAAGGGCCAGGCGCTGCACGACGCCCTCATGGACCGCGCGGGCTGGCCGGCCGTGGAATACGACGGCAAACTGCTCGTCTCCCACCAGGACGCCTTGCTTATTGGCGGCAAGGTGCAGGCCGCGCCGGGCTACGCCGACCACGTCGTCTTCGACGACCCGGACGTCTGCCGGGCCTGCTGCGAAAAGACCTGCATCGAGGCCTGCTCCGGACAGGCCATCACCACCAACCCGGACGACGGCGTGCCGCTTTTCGACCGGGAAAAGTGCGTGCACTGCGGGGCCTGCCTCTGGAACTGCTCCAAGCCCTCCAAGGCCGACCCCGAACGCACCAACATCACCTTCAAAGCCGCCGCCGGCGGCTTGCACTCGGCGGAGAACTGAGGAAGGGAAGAAGAAAAGAGAAGAGCCAGGAGGGGCGTCGCCCCTCCTGGACCTCCCCATCGGGGGGGATAATCCCCCCCGAACCCCCTTGATGGGGGGAAATGAAGGGGGATAGCTTCGTTGCAGTCCTTGGCGGGGGCGCGGTCGGGAAGTTCTCCCGCCCGCGCTCCCGAAAGGGATAGCGGTTTACAAAGAACACCTTGGGAGTTTTTTGGGAAGGAGTGCCTATGTTTCATATCGTCGTATGCGGCGGTATAGTGCCCGATCCGTTGCAGACCTTGGAGCCGGTCAAGGGTCCGACCGGCTGGGGGCTCAAAAACGAGATGATGTTGCCGTCGATCCTCGACCCCTGGGCGTCCCACGCCCTGTACGAGGCCGCGCACCTGGCCAAGTCCGCCGCCGGCAGCAAGGTCTGGCTGGTGTCGCTGGGGCCCAAGGCCAAGTTGCAGCAGGTCATGATGACCGTGGCCCAGAAGGCTCCCTTCGAGCTGGTGGTGGCCGACGGCCCGGCCGGCGGCTTCACGGACAGCTCCGAGGTCGCGGCGGCGCTTTTCGCCGCCATCGAGGGCATCGCCGGCCTCGACAAGTCCAAGCTGCTGGTCTTCGGCGGCTGGCAGTCGGCCTCGCGCGGCGCGGGCTCCACCCTGCAGATCCTGGGCGAGAAGCTCGGCGTCGTGGACCAGTTCCAGGGCGTGGACAAGCTGACCGTCGGGGCGGACGGCTCCCTTGAAATCATGGAGCGCATCGAGGGCGGGGCCTACCTGGTCTCGACCTGCGCCGGCGCGCCGGCCGTGCTCGGCTGGGCCACGGGCGAGCTGCCCGAGCCGCCCAACAATCCGCAGGTGGGCATGGCCAACATGCGCCTCGTCATGCCGGCCCTGCAAAAGGCCAAGCCCGCCGCCATCGACGCGGCGGCCATCGACTACAAGTCCGTGGCCGTGCCGGCCCAGAAGCGGGAGACCCGCCTGGTCAAGGACACGCCCGTGGAAGACATCGCCCGGGACATCATCGCCTGGATCAACAGCTAGGGCAGGAGGCGCGACAACATGGAATCCGTACTTTTTCTCGCCCATACCGAGGCTGACGCCGGCCTGTCCAAGGCCTCCCTGGAGGCCCTGACCGCGGCCAAGTCCCTGGCCGAGGGGCTCGGCGCGCCGCTTTCCGTCGGCCTTTTCGGCGCGGACGTGGCCGGGGCGGCGGGTGTTCTGGCCGGCTGCGGCGCGGCCTCCTTCCACGGCGTTTCGGGCGAGGCCTTCGGCCAGCCCCGCTACGCCACGGACGCCGCCGCCATGGAGGCCCTGTGCAAGGCCGCCGGCGCGACCCTTGTCGTCGCGGCCGACGATTCCCGCGTCTCCCGGGCGCTTCCGGGCGTGGCCGCGCGGCTCGGCGGGCGCATCGACGCCCACGTGACGGCCGTTTCCGCCAAGGACGGCGCGCCCGTGGCCACGCGCGGCTACTACCGCCAGCGCATGCAGGCCGAGCTCAGCCGCGCCGGGCGTCCCTGGTGCCTGACCGTCTCGGCCGGCTGCCACGCCGCCTACGACGGCGCGCCGGGCCAGGTCGCCGTCACGGCCGTCGACGTGCCGGTCACGGCGGCGCTCACCCGCACCGCGGTCAAGGCCGTCATCGCGCCCTCGGCCGACGAGCAGACCATCCGCCCCGACGCCAAGCTGCTGTTCGTGGCCGGCGCGGGCTGGACGAAAAAGCAGCCCGACGGCGCGCCCCACGTGGCCGAGGCCGGCGAACTGATCCTTGGGTTCCTCGGCAGGTCCAAGGCGTCGCTCGGCAGCAGCAAGTCGCTGGTGGACATGGGCGGCGAGGGCGAGGCCGTACTGCCCTTCCTCAGCCACCTGCACCAGGTCGGCCAGACCGGCGCGACGCCGCGCCATCCCAAGGGCCTGGCCACCTGCTGCCACGGCGAGGAGCCCCACGTGGTCGGCTGGCGCTTCATCGCCGAGCGCCGGGCCGTGAACCTCGACGCCTCCTGCGGCTGGGCGCAAGGCAAAGCCGACGTGCTCTACGTGGCCGACGCCTTCGCGGTCATGAAAAAGATCAACGAGCTGCTGGGATAACCGCCAGCGAACGTCTTCACGGGCCGGGAAGGGCGAGCGCCCCCCCCGGCCTTTTTTTCGGACCTTGACATTGTTTGACGTCAAACTTATTCATTCGACCATGGAAACGCAGCGCATCGCCGCCCTCATCGGCGACGTCCACGCCGGGGTGAACCGCTCCCTGGCCGCCGCCCTGGAAAGCCGGGGCATCAAGGGACTGGCCCCGTCCCACGGAGCCATCCTGCACCACCTCTTTCTCAGGGGCGAGGCGTCCATGAAGGAGCTGGCCGCGGCCGCCAAGCGGGATAAGTCCACGGTGACGGCGCTGGTCAAAAAGCTCGTGGCCGCCGGCTACGTGGCCACGGAAGCCGCGCCGGACGACCTGCGCAGCGTCCGGGTGCGCCTGACCGGGGCCGGCCGGGCCCTGGAGCCGGCGTTCCGGGAGATCTCCCAGGCGCTGCTGGAAAGGGCCTGGCGCGGGATCGCGCCGGACGACCGGGGGCGGCTCGTGCGTCTCCTCGAGACCATGGAAGCCAATTTCCTTTAATTTTTGCCCGATTTGTTTGATCTCAAACAGAAGGAGGACGTCATGATCGCCATCACCGCCGCGACGGGCCGTCTGGGACAGGCCGTCATCGAGGAATGCAAGGCCCGGGGACTGACGCGGGGCGTGCGCCTGACCGCCCGCGCGCCGGAGAAGCTCGAGGCGCTCAAAAGCCTGGGTTTCGAAACGGCCCGGGCCGACTACGACGATCCGGCCAGCCTGGAGGCGGCCTTCGCCGGGGTGGAGACGCTCCTGCTCGTTTCCGGGGCGGGAAGCAACGAGACGCGCATCGCCAACCACCGCGCCGCCGTGGACGCGGCCAGGAAGGCGGGAGTCAAGCGCATCGTCTACACGAGCGCGGTCAATCCCGTGCCCGGGAGCAAGTTCACGTGGGTCGCCGCCCATGTGGCCACCGAGGCGTACCTGAAGGCCTCGGGGCTGGCCTATGTGCTGCTTCGCGACAACATGTACGCCGCCAACCTGGACGCGCTGCTGGCCAAGGCCAGGGAGACGGGCGTGTTCGCCATGCCGGGGGCCAGGGGGAAGGTCGCCTACGTCACGCACCGGGACGTGGCCGCGGCGGCCGTGGGCGCGCTGACCGGAGCGGCCAGGGACAACGCCGTCTACGAACTGACCGGGCCCGTGGCCTACGACGGCGAGGACGTGGCCAAGGCGCTTTCGCTGGCCCTGGGCAAGCCGGTGCGGGCGGTGGACGCCGCGCCGGAGGATTTCGCCGCCGCCTTTCGGGCGGCCGGGATGCCCGAGGATGTGGTGGAGGCGCTCATCAGCATCTACGCCGCCTCGGAAGCCGGGGAATACGCCGGCGTGACAGGCGACGTGGAGGCGCTGTCCGGCCGGCCGGCCACGGCCCTGGCCGCGTACGTCAAGGCGTTTTTCGCCTGAGCCTTGGGGCCGCGCGACCGGGCCGGTGGAAAGGGGTTTCCCCCGGCCCGGCCGCCGGTCATTCCCCGAGGGGCTCGATGTTCCAGATGCGGCGGGCGTATTCCATGACCGCCCGGTCGCTGGAGAAAAAGCCCATGTTGGCCGTGTTGAGGATGGATTTGCGGCTCCAGGCGTCCGGGTCCAGGTAGAGCGCATTGACCCGGTCCTGGGCCTCGATGCAGGCCCGGTAGTCGGCCGTGACGCAGTAGTAGTCGCCGTGGTCGAGGAGGTTGGCGATGACCGGGGCGAAGAGGTCGGGCTCGTCCGGGACGAAGAAGCCGCGCCCGATCATGTCCAGGACTTCGGCCAGCTCGGCGTCGTCGCGCACGCGCCGGCGCGGGTCCACGCCGTGGGCCCGCGCGGCCGCCACCTCGGCGGCGGTCAGGCCGAAGATGAAGATGTTGTCCTCCCCCACTTCCTGCATGATCTCGATGTTGGCCCCGTCCAGGGTGCCGATGGTCAGCGCGCCATTCAGGGCGAACTTCATGTTGCCCGTGCCCGAGGCCTCCATGCCGGCGGTGGAGATCTGCTGGGACAGGTCCGCGGCCGGGATGACCTTCTCGGCCTGGGACACGCAGTAGTTGGGCAGAAAGAGCATGCGCAGCCGGCCCCGCATGGCCGGGTCGGCGTTGACCTTCTCGCCCACGGCCGTGATGAGCCGGATGATGCGCTTGGCCATGAAGTAGCCGGGCGCGGCCTTGCCGCCGACGAGCACCGTGCGCGGCGGCACGGCCAGGCCCGGGTCGCGGCGCAGGCGGTTGTAGAGGGTGACGACGTGCAGCACGTTGAGAAGTTGGCGCTTGTACTCGTGCATGCGTTTGACCTGGACGTCGAAGAGCGTGTCCGGGTTGATGCCGAGTCCCGTTTTTCGCAGCGCGTACCGGGCCAGCCGCTTCTTGTTGTCGCGCTTGGCCGTGCGCCAGGCCTGGCGGAAAGCCGGGTCCTCGGCCAGGGGGACGAGCTTTTCGAGTTTCGTGAGGTCCTTGGTCCAGTCCGGGCCGATGGCCTCGGTGATGAGCCGCGACAGGGAGGGATTGGCCTGGAGCAGCCAGCGGCGGGGCGTGACGCCGTTGGTCACGTTGGTGAACTTGCCCGGGTAGAAGGCGTCGAAATCCGGGAACACGCTCTGGCGCAGGATGTCGGAATGGAGTCTGGCCACGCCGTTGACGGCATGGCTGCCGACGATGGCCAAGTGGGCCATGCGCACCCGGGAGCTGCCCCGGTCGATGACGGCCATGCGGGCGAGCTTGCCCGGGTCGTTGGGATGCTTCGCCGCCACCTCGGCCAGGAAGCGCCGGTCGATCTCGGCGATGATCTCCAGGTGGCGCGGCAGCACCCGGCCCAAGAGGTCCATGGGCCAAGTCTCCAGGGCCTCGGGCAGCACGGTGTGGTTGGTGTAGGCGAAGGTGGCCCGGCAGATGTCCCAGGCCTCGTCCCAGGCGAGAAACTCCTCGTCCACCAGGATGCGCATGAGTTCGGCCACGGCGATGGTGGGGTGGGTGTCGTTTAACTGGATGGCCACCTTGTCGGCGAAGCCCTCGAAGGAGGGGCCGGACTTGCGGTGGCGGCGCACGATGTCGCGAAGCGTGGCCGCGACCAGGAAATACTGCTGCTTGAGGCGCAGCTCCTTGCCGGCCACGGGCTCGTCGTTGGGGTAGAGCACCTTGGAGATGTTTTCCGAGAGGATCTTGGCCTGCATGGCCCCGACGAAGTCGCCCTGGTTGAAGTCGCGCAGCGAAAACTCCTGGGACGAGGCGGCCGCCCACAGCCGCATGTTGGTCACGTGGCCGCCGCCGTGCCCCGGGATGAGGATGTCGCAGGGCATGGCCATGACCGAGTCCGCGTCCACCCAGCGGTAGCGCAGGGCGCCCTTGTCGTCGCGGTAGGCTTCGCTTCTGCCGTGGAAGCGCACCTCGTAGAGGTGCTCCACACGGTCGATGACCCAGGGGCTGCCGTGACGCCGCCAGTTGTCGGCCTTTTCCTCCTGCCAGCCGCCCACGATGGTCTGGTGGAAGAGGCCGTAGTCGTAGAGGATGCCGTAGCCGTAGCCGGGAACGCCCAGGGTGGCGATGGAGTCCATGTAGCACGAGGCCAGCCGCCCCAGGCCCCCGTTGCCGAGGCCGGCGTCGCGCTCCTCCTCGGCCAGGTCGTCCAGGGCGTAGCCCAGCGACGAGGCGACCTCGCGGCAGCCTTCCTCCATGCCCATGTTGGTGATGTAGTTCATGAGGAAGCGGCCGGGCAGGAACTCCATGGACAGGTAATAGACCCGCTTGCTCATGGAGTCGTAGTAGGAGGCCTGGGTGGCCAGCCACATGCGGATGAGGCGGTCGCGGATGGCGTAGGCCAGGCCGCTGAAATAGCGGAAGGGGTCGGGCGGGTAGAGGTCGTTGCCGAGATTGGACAGGATGTGGCGGCGGATGTCCTCGCCGAGCGAACCGAGGTCGTGGAAATCGGACACGCTTCCCTTGGCCATGGCCTCTCCCTGGGCGGGGGGGAAGGCGTCCCCTGCCGGAGCGCTTCCCGGGGCTCCCCCGCGGTTGATGCGTTGGCGCGCCGCCTGGGGCGGGGAGTCCTGCGCCGGGCCGCGAAAATCCGGCGAGCCGGCGGCCGATTCGGCGCTTATCCGTGTCTACGGAATGGCGGACATGTTGTCAAAGCGGGACGACAGGGCGGGACCGGGAGGCGGGAAAAAGTCGTTTCGAAGAAAAAAAGCCAGGGGACGTTAGCGGCGGACGTCCCCTGGCTTGCCCCCGACCGTCCGTGTGGGTCCAACGGATGGCCGGGTGAACGGGCGGCGGTGTGCCTAGGCCGCCGCCCGGAGGCGGTAGTTGCGCAGGGCGATGCGCAGGGCGGCGACGCACCAGTTGTCGCAGCCGAGCTTCTCGATGACGCGGGTCATGAGAGGCTGGAAATCTTCGCTGGAGACGGCCTGGGCGTCGAACACGTTCATGCCCGTGACGGTGGCGACGAGCGCGGCCATGCATTCGCGGCTGTAGCCGCAGCTTTCGACCGTTCCGCCGGCATCGACGATGATGTCGTTGTCGATGAGCAGCTGCATCTTGACGGCGCGGCCGCAGGCCGAACATTCGCTCACGCCTTCGACGGTGTAGTTTTCCAGGGGCTTCACAACCGGGCGAACCTTGGTGGTGTTCGGGGTGGCGTCCATGGCGTTCTCCTTGTATTATAAGGCAGTTGTTTTCGTGTTTGCGTCTTGCGCGTTGTCTTTCTATTAGCAATGGGCGTGCCAAAAAATTAAACAGTTGATTTTGTTTGGTAAAAATTTAAAGGTCTGATGAAACCCGAAAAAAGGGCGAGTCATGTTGCAAATTCGCACTTGTTTTTTTCGAGTTCGGGAGTCTATAACCAAAGAAATCAGGGGATTGGCAAATCTGCAACATGTTGCACCTTTGCCACAGGTTGCGGTATTGCACACCAGACAAAGGGCGGGCTTGAGAAAATTGTGACGAGCCTGGGGCGAAAAAGGGGCGGAAATGAGAAAAAAGGAACGACACTTCCTCGATCCCGTGGCCAGCCACCTCGACGCCATCCTCGACAGCATCGAGGACGGCGTGTTCATCGCCGACCGGGAGGGCTACGCCCTCAAGGTCAACGCCGCCTACGAGCAGCTCACCGGCATGGCCAAGGCCGAACTCATCGGCAAGAACGTCGAAGAGCTCAAAAAAGCCGGCCTGTTCAACATCGCGCCCATCACCCCCGAGATCGTGGCCACGGGACGGCCCGCCTCCTCCATCCAGGTCACCCGCGACAACCGCTCCATGACCATCGACGGCAAGCCCGTGCGCGATCCCGACGGCACGGTGAGCCTGGTCGTGGTCTACGCCCGCGACATCACCCTCATGGCACGCATGCGCGAGCGCATCTCCCGCCAGCAGGAGCTGATCGAGACCTATCAGCACCAGATGGACTTCTTCATCCGGGAGGGCGGCGGCATCACCAACTTCATCGCGGAAAATTCCGCCATGAAGCGGCTGATGGACCTCTTGCGCCGCATCGCGGCCACGGACGCCGTGGCCCTCGTGCTCGGCGAGACGGGCGTGGGCAAGGAGCTCTTCGCCCGCATGATCCACGAGGCCAGCCCCAGGCGCGAGAAGCCCTTCGTCAAGGTGGACTGCGCCTCGATCCCGGAGAACCTCATCGAGTCGGAACTGTTCGGCTACGCGCCCGGGGCCTTCACCGGCGCGCATCCCAAGGGGAGGGTGGGCTTTTTCGAGATGGCCGAGGGCGGCACCATCTTCCTCGACGAGATCGGCGAGATGCCGCTTGCCCTGCAATCCAAGCTTCTGCGCGTGCTCCAGGACAGGGAGCTCACGCCCGTGGGCTCGAGCAAGGCCCGCAAGACCGACGTGCGGGTCATCGCCGCCACCAACCGCAACCTGGAGGCCGAGGCGCGCCTGGGCACCTTCCGCAGCGACCTCTTTTTCCGCCTGCGGGTGGCGGTGCTGGAGATTCCGCCGCTGCGCGACCGGCCCGACGACATCCTGCCCCTGGCCCGGCTCTTTCTCCAGCGCTTCGGCTCGCGCTACCGCAAGCGGGCCTCCTTTTCCCTGGAGGCCGAGCGGATCATGGCCCACTACAACTGGCCGGGCAACGTCCGGGAGCTCGAGAACCTCATCGAGGGCCTGGTCATCACCTGCGACGGCGCGATCACGGCCGAGGACCTGCCCACGGCCATGCGGGTCAAGGAATGCCTGCTGCCCGCCGCCGACGCGGCGGCGGCCGAGCCCGCGACCGTGCGCGAGGCCATCGCCCTGCCCGTGGATTTCGAGCGCCCCTACAAGGAGGTGCTGGCCTCCTTCGAGCGCGACTACCTGGAGCGGGCCATCGCCTACTACGGCTCCGTGGGCGAGGCGGCCAAGCGCCTGGGCCTCGACCGCACCACCGTCTTTCGCAAGATGAAGAAGTGCTGCGGGGAGTAGCCCGCCTTTCTCCCGTATTCGCCGGCCGCTCGCGGACCGCCGTGCCGCCGCGCCGTCTGGCGCGTCTTTGAAAAACCCGGCCGTTTTGCAGGATGTTTCCTTCTCAAGGTTGCTGGTCCGCCGGACGCGTCCGCACGTATTTCGCGGACGCGACGCCGACGCGGCAGGCCTCCCCGACGCCTCACTCATGCCCGCGCCGGCCGTTTGGCCGACGTTTTTCCGACGCCGTGGCCTGCCTGGGCCCATGACGCGATAAGCGTGAAGGACTTGGCCCCTTGTCCTTCACCGCGTCGTTTGGGCATTGCGTCCTCTTGCGGCCAATCATCCCGGTTTTGGTCGCGATACGGTATTTTGACAGAGCGAATAGCCCCGTGGTTCCCGGTTCACGGAGGCCTTGCAAAGGTTCTTGCGACCGTTGTGGGCCATGCATGCAAGGATTTGATTATACGGCAAGAGGAGGAACAGGCGGCGTTGCCGTTGCGCGAGGCGACAAAATCCGGGATTATGGCACTTTTTGTGCATAACCGACCTGCGATCGCACAAGGAGCCCGGCCATGGCGCAAGCGAAGAAAAACGATGCCTCGCAGCTGGTCAAGTACGCCATCGATCTGCTCGTTCACGGAACGGCCCAGGATTGGAAAAGTCACTACAGGCTCAGGGAATTCCAGGACGTCATGGCGGAGAAGGCGAAGGACGCGATCCTCCTGGACTTCGAATACAAGGACAGAAGGAAGCTCTACCGCTGCGTGAACCAGCGGTTCGTCGGGAACAGGCCCGTCGACTACCTCGAGTTCGGCGTCGCCGGCGGCGAAAGTTTTCGGGCCTGGCTGGAGCTCAACGCCAATGCGGACTCCAGGTTCTTCGGCTTCGATTCCTTTCAGGGCCTGCCGGAGGATTGGGGGGCGGACAACCCCAAGGGCACGTTTTCCCGACAGGGCCGGGTCCCCGAATTCGGGGACGGCCGGGCCCGCATCGTGGACGGGCTCTTCCAGGAGACCGTGGACGCCTTTTCCCGGTCGTTCACGCCGCGAAACGCCCTGGTCCTCCACATGGACGCGGACCTCTACTCCTCGACCCTGTACTGCCTCATGCAAATGCAGCGGCACATCGCCCCGGGGACGATCATCCTGTTCGACGAATTCACGGCCCGGGACTGCACCGACGAATACGCCGCCCTGCAGGACTTCTGCCAGGCCTGCTGCCGCGACTACGCGGTGCTGGCCGCCCGCCGCGACTACGTGAAGCTGGCCGTGGAAATCACGCGTTAGGCCCTTTTTCCCGCTCTTCCCCGGCCGGCGGGGCCAGATTGAAGGGCGCAAGCCCCTCGCGGGCCGGCAGCTTTTCCAGCAGCGCCGCCACCGTGGCGTCGGGCCTGGCCGGCGCGCAGCAGCAGCCGCCCGAACCGGCCTGGAAGTCCGGATTGGCGATGGCCCCTTCCTCGTCCAGGACGAAGAGGTTCTCGCCGGCCATATCCTCTTCAAGCAGCGCGATCTCCCTGATCTCCCCGGCCCGCAGCACCTCGCCCGAGGCCGTGACCACGGCCCGGAAAGGCCCCCGGTAGAACACCTTGCGCCGCCGCGCCACGGCCGCCGGCCGGCGGGCGGACACCGTCACCGAATAGAACCGGTGCCCCCGCACCAGGCGATACGGGAAGCGGCGCAGGAAGCGGATGTCCGTGAACCCGGCCTCCTCCAGGATGGCGACCAGGTCTTTTTGCGTGAGCGTGCCGGAAATGCACTCCCCGCGCAGGGTCGGGTCGTTGCAGATGGCGGCCGAGGCCGGCGTCTCGGTGGCCACGTCGGAAAAGACGAGCCGGCCGCCGGGTTTGAGAATCCGCAATATTTCGGCGTAGAGCCGGCGTTTTCGCGTGGACAGGTTCAGCACGCAGTTGGACGTCACGCAGTCGGCCGTGGCGTCGCCAAGCGGCATGGCTTCCAGGTAGCCCTGGAAAAAGGCCGTGTTGGCGTAGCCCAGGACCTCGGCCGTGGCCGCGGCCGCAACCCTGGCCCGGGCCAGCATGGGCGGCAGCATGTCCAGGCCGATCACCTTGCCCGTCGGCCCCACGCGCCTGGCCGCGACGAGGCACTCGACCCCGGCCCCGCAGCCGAGGTCCACCATGGTCTCGCCCGGGCGCAGGGCCGCGTCGGCGATGGGCGAGCCGCAGCCGTAGCCGCGCACCCGGAAGCGCTCGGGGATGTGCGCCACCATCTCGTCCGGATAGTGGACCGGATTGACGATGTCGCCTTTTTCCGCGGCCGCCGCCTCGGTGTAGAAGGCCTTGATCTGGGCGAGGCTGCCTTCGCCGGGAAGCGACAGCAGGCAGTTGGTGTGGGCCAGGGCCACTTCGCCGTGGGCGTGGCAGCTGACGTGGGTTTCGCCCATCTTGAGCCGCAGCGCCGGCCGGGAATCGGGCAGGGCCGGCGGCACGGACGCGGCCTCCCGGGCGATCAGCCGGGCGGCCAGGCGTTCGAGCAGCGGCAGGTAGGGATCGTGGCCGGTGAACGCCCCGCCGTGGCGAAAGGAATGGTCCGGATCGCCGCCGCCGAGGAGGTACTTCCAGGGCGAGTGGCTCTCCCGGCAGCTCGCCCGGCGCAGGTCCTCGAGAACCGGGCTCTCGCGCCAGGCCGCCTCCAGGCCGCCGGCTTCCGGGATCGGCGTGGCCAGCTCCGAAAGGCCGATGAGCGCCGGGCTCGGGTAAAGCTCGCCGTCCGGGCCCAGGGCCACGGATTCGTACCCGGCCGTGGCCCCGTCGTGGCGCGTGCCCACGGGCGCGAACACCTGGGCGCGCAGGGCCTCGACGTTGTCCACGGCAAGGCCCAGGGCCTCGGCCCGGTCCCAGGCCGCGACCACGGCCGCGTACAACGCCTCGGCCTCGGGCCGGTCGTCGCCTTGGCCGCGCCCGGCGGCGAAGTGCCACATGAGATGCAGCCCCGAAGCGCCCCGGGCGGCGGCGAAGGCGGCCACGTCCGGCAGGTCGTCCAGATTGTCGCGGGTGGGGCAAAAGGAAATGGTCACCGGATAGCCGAGGTCCCGGGCCAGGCCCAGGTCGGCGGCCAGGCGCGCAAACGCGCCCGGCCCGCGCAGGGCGTCGTGGCGCGCCTCCAGGCCGTCGCAGCTCACCTGGAAGTGCAGGCGCTCCCGGGGCCAGCCCTTGAGGCGCTCCCGGAAGGCGGAAAAGCCCGTGCCGTTGGTCAGCACCACGGCGTGGGCGGCGGGGTCGGCCAGGGCATGGTCGATGAGGGCCGCGAAACCGGGGTGCAGGAAGGGCTCCCCGCCGGTCAGGGCGAATACCCGGCAGCCCAGCGCCCGGGCCTCGGACATGCGTCCAAGCGCCACGTCCGTGGCCAGCTCCCTGGCGGCGGCCGGACCGGAGCAGAACAGGCAATGGCGGCAGGCCAGGTTGCAGCGGTCCGTGACGTGCAGCCACAGTTCCCTGAGCCTGGCCAGCGGCAGGGCGGCCTGGCGGCCGGCGTAGGGCAGGGGCGCGGCCTCGGGCAGGCGGGCCAGGAACAGCCGGGCCTCGCAGTCCGGGGACTCCCCGCGCGCGGCGGCCTGGATGGCGGCGTCGCCGGCGGCGCTCGGCACGAACCAGTCGGGCGCGTCCGGGCAAAGGTAGATGGGGGTGTCTTCGTGGCGCAGGCGGATCCAGGCATCGGGGGAAAACGGCATGGGCGATCCTCGGTCCTCGGGTTGCAGGGGGACGGCGCGCGCCGTCAAAAGCCCCGAATAGCCCAGGCCCCGGGGCGACGGCAAGGAGGAGGCGGCGACGCCCGGCAAGGGAAAAGCCCGGGCCGCAACGCATTGGCGCCTCCGGCCCCTTGCGCCGGGGGCGCGGGTTCCTGTAGGACTTCGGGTGAAAGTCTGTGAAGAACAGGCGTTGCGGGGCGATGCGGCGCGAGCGGCGCGCGAAACCATGACATCGGGAAAAGGAGCACGGCATGACGCGGGTTTTGTTGATTCTGACCCTGGCCTTGACGCTTCTTGCGGCCGTGGGCGGCTGCGCCAAGAAGAAGGGCTACACCTCTATCGACGAGGTCTACGCCAAGTACGACGTGAACAGGGACGGCAAGATCACCAAGGAAGAGTTCGTCGCCCAGTGGAAGGACAAGCAGAAGGCCGACACGGCCTGGAAGAAGATCGATACGAAGAACAACGGCTACGTGCAGCGCGTGCTCGACAACGACATCCCGCTCGACGTCTGGAGCGCCGCCGAAAGCAACGACTCCGCCTACTGATCTTGCGGCCTCGTCCCCGTCGCGGGGGTCCGGGGGGCGTCATGCCCCCCGGCGGGGCCCGGGGCAGCGCCCCGATTCTTTTTTCCCTCCTCCTTCGCCTTCGTCACCGGGCAGCGGCCGCACAGGATGCCGGCGCGCAGGTCGTCCCGCGTGGGCTCGGCCAGGAGCGCCCGGGCGGCCTGGTACTTCTCGTTGTTCCAGACCTGGCGGAAAGGCGTTCGGATCACGTTGCCGAAATCCACGGACGGGTCGCGCGGATCGCGGCAGCAGGGGATGAGCCCGCCGTCCCAGTTGACGTAGGCCGAGCGGTAGAGCCAGGAGCAGCCGGGCGAGGGCTCGTCGTCGCCGTGCCGCAGGGTCTGGCGTGGGAAGCGCCTGGAAAACCAGTCGTCCGGGGCGTCGGCAGGAAAAAACGGCTTGATGAAGCGCACCTGGTCCACGCCGAGCTCTTTCGCCTTTTCCCGGGCGGCCGGAATCTCGTGCTCGTTGAATCCCGTGACGCAGTACTGCCAGTCGATGAAAGGCGTGTCGCGGCCGGCCTTGCGGCGTTCCTCGATCACGGCGCGAAGCGCGGCCAGGGCCACGTCGGGGTTGCCGCCGCGCATGAAGCGGCTGCTCGTCTCCTGGGACACGCCATGGCAGGAGAAGATGAGCACCTCCAGGCCCGAGGCCACGATGCGCCGGGGCAGCTCCGGGTCGCGGTGGGTGAGGTTGGAGGACACGCCCACGCCGATGTTGCGGTCGGCGGCCAGGCGGATCATGTCCAGGGTCTCGGGGAACAGGAACGGCTCGCCGAAGCCGTAGAGATTGATCTTGAAAAGATACGCGCCCACGTCGTCGAGGATGGCCCGGAACTGGTCCAGGGACATGCGGCCGAAGGGGCGCTCGTCGTCGCGGGGCGGGCGGCGGTCGTCGTAGCAGTAGGCGCAGCGCAGGTTGCAGATGTTGGTGGTCTCGATCTTGAGGATGTAGGGCAGCGAATCGAGGACCGTGCGTTTTTGCAGCCGGTTGCGCTCGGCCCGGGCGAAGTTGAGCAGCCGCCTGGGCGTCGCGTGGCGCAGGAAGGCCTGGGCGTGGCGCTTGAGGATCTTGACGCGTTCGGCCGCGCCCGCGCCCTTGGTGGCCAGGGCGGAATCGAGAAGTCCCATGGGCCCTCCGGTTATGGGGTCGGCTCCAGCAGGTGCGCCGCCATCTTGAGGCCTTGGCTCACGGCGGCCGGAGTCAGGCAGAAATAAAACCCGCCCTGGCGGCCCACGGCGTGGGCGTTGGCCAGGCCGCGCACCGGCGCGGCGGCGGCTTCCAGGCGCGCTTCGTAGTCCAGGGGATAGACGGGCATGGCCGCCGGCAAGGTGACCGCCCTGGCCCGGCGCAGGGCCGAGGCCGGGTAAAGGCCCAGGCGGGCCGCGTCGGCCACGGCCGCGGCGATGCTCTCCTCTTCGCTCGGCGGCGCGGCGTCGCCGGCGGCCACGTTGATTTCCAGGCACAGCCCCTCCCGGCCGGCCGGGCCGCGCTCCCGGAAGAGGGACGACGGGTAATAGACGCGGTTGGCCGTGAGCGCCGGGTCGGGGTGGTAGGTGTAGACGAAGGGCCGGGCGACCGGCGCGGCCTGGTCGTAGGTGAGCATGACCAGGCGCATGGTCACGGTGGGCAGGACCGGCGCGGGGTCGCCCAGGGCGGCGTTGAGGACGTTTAGCGGCGCGGTCCAGACGAGGTGGCGCACGGCGATCTCCCGGCCGTCGGCCACGACGCTGGCGATGCGTTCGCTTTGCCGGACGAGGGAAATGTCGCGGACGCCCGTGACGATCTCGCCCCCGGCGCGGCGCAGGCGCGCGGCGAGCAGGGCCGGCACGTCGCCGAGGCCGCCGGCCGGGTAGGTGTAACGCTGGCGCAGCCGGGACAGGGCGGCGATCACGGCCGCCGCCTTGCCGCGCCGGGCGAAGGGCTCCTTTTCGTTGTCGATGGTGCGGTCCACCCGGGCCAGCCAGTGGTGGTGGAGCGCGGCCGGCGGCATCAGGGCCTTTTTGGCGAACAGGTCGCGGAAAAGCAGGGCGTAGAGCCCGGGGCCGCTTTTTTCCGAAAGCTCCAGCGAAGCCGGGATGGGCTCGGGCGGCGGCGCGCCCCGGCGCTTGAGCGCGGCGCGCACCACCTCGCGCTGGTACTTCCAGGGGTAGCGCAGGAAATCGAAATGGTTGGGGAACTTCCACTGCCGGCCGCCGGCCGCGATGGCGAAGGCGAAGGGACGGCGGATGACGGGATGCCCGTCCAGGACCTGGCGCAGGAAGTCCTCGCCCGGGCCGGGGTGGTCGAGAAAAAGCACGTGGGGGCCGAGGTCGAAGACCACGTCGTCGAGGACCAGGGAACGCAGGAGCCCGCCGACCTCGGGCTCGCGTTCGAGAACCACCACCGGCCAGCCGGCCTCGGCAAGACGGACGGCGCAGGTCAGCCCGGCCGCGCCGGCCCCGACCACCACATAGGCGTCGTTCGGGGCGCTCATGACGGGGAAGTCGTCCTTTCGGAAAATGCGTGGAGCATGGCGGAACCTAGCATGGCCGGCGCGCCCCGGCAATCGCCTGAGGTGTAACGTCAATCCCCGGGCCAGACGCGTTCCAGGCCCGGCCGGGTCGTGGCGGGCAAAAGGCGCAGGTCGTTGCCCGGCTCCCCGGAAAGCGTCACCGGGACCTGCCCGGCGGGAAGGGCCAGGGGCGGGAGGCTCCTGGCGTCGAGGGCCGCTTCCACGACCATGCGGTCCACGGGCCGGGTGTGGGACCAGAACTCCGCCTCGGCGTTGGCCGCGAGCGTAAAGCGCACCGTGACGAAGGTGACGGGTTTTTCAAAGCGCACCCGGGCGAAGCGCCGGGCGAACATGGGGCTCCAGTCGCCGTCCGGGGCGTCGCGGAAATCCACCACCGTATCGAAGTCGCGCCCGTTGGTGGAAACGGCCGCCCGGCAGCGCCCCTTGGGGCCGGGGCCGCCGTAGAGGCGCGGATAGGTCATGAGGCGCAGTTCCGTGACGGGCAGGCCCGAGACGATCACGTATTCGAAGCGGCAGTCCGTTTCCGGCCGGCAGGTCACGCCGCCGGCGTATTCCGGATAAGAGATCGAAGGGGCCATGTTCTGGAACCGGGCGTTCGGGCCGTCGGTGAAATCCGGCGGATCGAAGTCCGGCGTGAAGGTCAAAAGCCCTTTGCCGCCGGGAGTGAGCCGCAGGACCGATCCCGGCGGAGCGGCCACGGGGATGGACAGCTTCTCGTTGCCGAAGGTCAGGCTGGGGGCGTTGATGCGGCCCCACAGCCACAGCGTGCCCACATCAAGGGGCGCGGCCACGTCCAGGACGGCCCGGGGAGCGGCGTCGCTCAGGTGCGCCGCCCCCTGCTGCGGGTCCAGGGCCGGGTCGTGCACGAGCACGGCCGGGTTCCCGTCCGCGCCGGGCAGCACATAGGCCGGGGCCAGGCCCGGGTGGTCGGCCGCGAAGCGGGCCAGCTCCCCGGGCGTGCCGATGACCTGGCCGCCCGGGAGCGTGCGGGCGAGGTCCTCGCGGCCGGGCGCGGCGAAGACGTAGGCCGCCGGGCCGACCAGGGTCACGCCCGGCCGGTAGGCCGGCGCATCGCAGTTGCGGGCCAGGTTGGCGGCGTAAAAGGCCGTGGCGTCCACCCCCGGCGCGGTCTGGCCGCCGGCGAGGTCCTCGGTCGCGGTCACGGCCAGGCCCGAGACGTTGAGGAAGCCCTCCCGCACGCCCGGGGCGTAGTCCAGGCGCAGGCTGACCGCGCCGCCGGCGGTGAAGGGCGTGAGGTCCAGGCGCGCCGTGGCCTCGCGGCAGTCGTCGTAAAAGCCCATTTCCTCGAAGAACCGGCGCGGCGTGCGGCGCGGCGTGCCGTCGGGCAGGAGGAAATCGTCGTGGCCGAGGCTGGCCACGGGCGTGAAGCGCTGGCCGTCGGCGCTGGCCGAAAGGGTGAGCCTGGCGTCGGAGGCCACGCCCGGGTGGCGCTTGTAGAGCGCGGCCGTGACCGTGGCCGCGACGCGGGCCCCTGGCGGCACGACGAAGCGCCAGACCGCCGCGGCCGGAACCTCGTAGCGGGTGGGACGCAGAAGCCCGACTTCCGGATCGGGCGTGAAGTTCTCCAGGGCGAAGGCGTCGTTGTAGGCCCGGCGGTCGCGGAAGGCGTCGGCGTAGGCGGCGGGCGCGTCCCGCCCCGGGGTAAGGAGCAGGGGGGCCCGGCTCGGCAGGCCGGCCAGGGAAAGGCGCGAACGGCCAAGGCCCGTGCCCCAGGAGTCGAGGAGGTTCCCGGGCGGCAGGGAGCGCTTGCGGTCCGAGGCCTCGCCGTAGGCGTCCACCACCAGGGCACGGACGTAGCCCGGGGCCGCGAACTCGCCCGGCGCCGCGAACTCGCCCGGCGCGTCGAATCGGCCGGGCAGGTGCCAGCGGGTGGAGAAGTTGCGGGCGTTTCGCTGGTAGCCGGTGAAGGTCAGGGCGGCGTCGGGCGCGGGCAGGCGGCTTACGTACCGCATGAGGTCGCGGTCGTTGGACAGGCTGCGGGAAAGGGCCTCGGGCAGGTCGCGAAGAACCGGGGCCATGGCCAGGGCGACCACGGCCAGGGCACAGGCCAACGCTGCGGCCGGCCGGGCTTTGACCGGAAGCGACCGGGCGGCGACCCCGGCCAGGCGGTCCGCGCCGACGCCCAGGCACACGGCCAGAAGCGGCATAAGGCACGACAGGTGCCGCCAGGACACCAGCGGCCGCAGGTCGGTCTGGCTGGTGAGCATGGCCGCCGCCGGCAGCACGCCCGTCACGGCCAGCACCAGAAGCGGCAGCCGGGCGCACCCCAGCGCGCCGATAAGGACCAGTGCGCCGAGCAGCACGGTGAAGGCCGTTCCGGCCGGGGCGTGCTGGTAGAAGAGCCCGCGCAGCATGTCGCCGAAAAAGCCGACGGAGAGTCCCCGCCACGGGTCCACGGACGGGTTGCGCAGGAATTCCTGGATGAAAAGCAGGCCCCGCACCAGCGGCAGCCAGGCCGCCACGGCCGCGACCCCGGCCAGGGCCAGCCAGGCCAGGCGCTTGCCCCGGCCGGGTGCGGCGAAGACCCCCTTGCGGGAGACGAAAAGCAGGCCGGCGGCTAGGCCTTCGCAGGCCAGGACCGGCACGCCCTGGTAGGCCGTGGTCAGCATCAGCGCCGTGACGCCGCTCCAGGCGGCGAGAAAAGGAAACACGTCGCGTTGGCCGGGCGACAGGCAGCGGATGAGGAAGTACTGGGAAAAGCCCAGGGTGCACAGGAAAAGCGCATAGGGCTTGATGGCCCGGGAAAAGTCCAAGTGGAAAAGCGACAGGGCGCACAGCGCCACGGCGCAAAGCCCGGCCCGGCGGCCGCCGGCCAACGTCCCGAGCAGGCCCACGGCCAGAAGCGACAAGGCCCCGGCCACGAGCGAGGGCATGCGGGCGGCCAGCACGGTGTCGGAAACCAGCAGGGCGGCGTGGACCAGCAGGTAGGACAGGGGCGGCTGGAAGTCGAAGATGGTGTCGGCCGGCCCCTGGTACTGCTGGACCGCGATCATGCGCCCGGGCGGCATGAGCGCCCGGTCCAGGTTCAGGTAGTCGTCCTCCCACAGCTGGGGATCGCCGATGCCGGCCAGACGCAGCGCGATGCCGGCCGCGAGCAACAGGACGAACAGCGCGACGAAGACCCGCCGCGAGGGTTGCGGCACGTCGGAGGGCCTCATGGCCGTCCTCCGGGCAATGGGGGAATCGTCGCCGGCGAAACGGCCCGGCTCATCCGGCCTCCGGTCGCGACGGCGCGGTGAAGCGGCTCTCCCCCTCCTTGTGGCGCTTGCGGTGGTAGCCCTTGATGCCGAGCAGCGTCAGCGCGCCCTTGGCGAAAAGGGCCAGTTCGCCGAAGCGGCGCACCCGCAGGAACTTGCGCAGGATGGGCAGGGGACGGAAGTAGAAGCGCCGGTAGCAGAGCTTGAGCAGCTGCGACAGCTCGGCCCGGGACAGGTGCTCCTCCCAGATGGGCTCCACGAAGTTGGGCACCGGCTCGAAGGCGTGCCGGCTCCAGATGTCGGCCGGAAAAAGCCCCTTCTCCACGCCCTGCCTGAAGATGGCCGTGCCGTCGTAGGCGATCATGATGTTGAACTGGGCGAAGTCCGAGTCGATGGACACGGCCGTGTCGATGAGGCGCAGGACGTCTTCCCGGGTCTTGTGGTGGGGGAAGCCGATGATCCAGTTGGTGCTGGTGAGGATGCCGAGCTTGCGGCAGAGCCTCACCGCCCGGCGCACCTGCTCCACGGTGATCTTCTTGTTGATGAGCCTCAGGCCCTCGTCCGTGGCGTCCTCCACGCCGAAAAGGGCCTGCCGGCAGCCGGACTTCTTGGCCAGGCGCAGCATGTCCTCGGTCACGGCGTCCACCCGGCCCCGGAAGGACCAGACCACGTCGAAGCCCCGGTCCAGGATGCCCTGGGCGATGGCCGTCACCCGCTTGGCCGAGGCGTTGAACAGGTCGTCGAAAAAGAAGAATTCCCGGATGCCCTGGGCGTAGTAGGCGGCCATCTCGTCGAGGATGTTCTCCACGGTCCGGGAGCGGTAGGTGGAGTAGGGCTTGCAGCAGAAGGTGCAGTGGAAGGGGCAGCCCCGGGACGAGCAGATGGTGCCCACGGGCAGACCCGTGCCGATGGCGCTGAAGTAGCGCCTGTAGGGCAGCAGGTCGAAGGCCGGGAAGGGGATCGAGTCGATGTCCTTGACGTAGCCGGGGTCGCCCGAGCGGCGCGTCCGGCCGTCCTGCCGCCAGACCACGCCCGGAATGTCGTCGAAGGAGCGGCCCGCCTCCAGGGCGTCGAGAAAGGCCGGCAGCGTCTCCTCGGCCTCGCCGAGGATGAGGTAGTCCACCTCGGCCTGGGCCATGGAGGCCTCGGGATAGAGCGCCGTGTGCGGTCCGCCCCAGACGATGGCGGCCTTGGGCAGAAGCTCGCGGATGCGCCGGGTGAGGACCAGGGCGTCGTAGAGCGTCGGGGTGTAGACGGTCAGCCCCACCACGTCCGGGGCGAAGGCGGCGGCGCGCGCGGCGGCCTCCTCCGGTCCCAGCCGGTCGAGGATGCAGTCCACCAGGGCGACCTCGTGGCGGCCGCCGGCCCGCAGCACCCCGGCCAGATAGAGGATGCCCATGGGCGGGAAGACGCCGATATCCGTGGCTTCGAGGTCCCAGTCGTCGGTGGTCTTGCCCACGTGGGCGTCCGGGACGTTAAGGAGCAGTACTTTCATGATGGGTTCCGTTGTCCGGCAGTGTGGCCGCGATCGGGTCGGCTGGCAAGGCCGGCGGCGTTTTCGGCGGGCTCCAGGGGCCGGGCCGGCACACCGCCGACCACCTGGCCCGGGGCGACGTCGCGCGTGACCACGGCCCCGGCCGCGACCACGGCCCGGTCCCCGACGCGCACGCCGCCGAGCACCGTCGCGCCCGCGCCGATCCAGACCTCGTCGCCCACGGCAATGGGCCGGCCCAGGTATTCCTGGTCGAGGGTGGGGAGGTCAGCGCGGCGGAAGTCGTGGTCCCCGGTGACGAGGACGGCGTTTGGGCCGATCAGCACGTTGCGCCCGAGCGTCAGGCCGCCGCGTCCCGAGGCCAGCACCGCGCCCACCCCCACCCAGCAGCGCGGGCCGAGGGTGATGCCCTCGCCCGGCACGGCGTTCGAAACGTAGGAGCAGACGTAGGCCCCGCGCATGATCCGGCAGCAGGGGCCGACGTCGATGGCCGCGGCCGAGGCGTGCAGCCGCGCCCCCTTGTCCACGTAGACCGAGGAGCCCAGGCGGATCGAGGCGGCGTGGAAGAATTCCGCCCCGGCCTCGACCACGGGCGCGCCCGAGCCTTTGGCGAAGAGCGGCCGGTAGCAGAGGTGGCGCGCGGCGATGCCGGGCAGCCCCGGAATCCAGCCCAACAGCCACTGGGGCAGCTGTTCGAAGACGTAGCGGCCGGGGCTGGCCGCGCGCGAGCGCAGGTAGGCGGCCAGCGCCCCGGTCCCGGTCTCGGCCATGTAGTCGCGCAGGCGTTCGCTCACGGGCGTTTTTCTCCGTCGGGCGCGGGGGACAGGGACAGGGCCGTGAACTGGGCGGCGTAGCCCTCGGGCATGTCCTTGTTGCGGTCCGGGCCTTCGTTGGCCCGGGCGAAGGCGAAGGAAAGGGTGTTGAGCCCGGGGGCGAAGTCCGCTTCGATGGCCTGGTCCAGGCGGCCGTCGGGCTTTTCCAGGGCGTAGCGGCCGAGCTCGCGGCCGTTGAGGGACACGGTCAGGGCCTGGCCGGGCAGGGGATTCTTGAGTCCGAAGGCCAGGCGCAGCTTCCGGGGCGCGCCAAGGGGCAGGCAGACGACGGCCTCGCGGCCGAGGACCGTGCGGTAGGGTCCTTCGGACGAGCGTTCGACGCCGCGCAGGTGCTCCACGGCCACGGACGTGGGCTCCGCGGCGGCCAGCAGGTCCGCGCCGGCGAAGGGCGCGGCGGGGGCGTCGGCCAGCCCCGCCAGGGCCGCAATCGGGTTCACGGCCGGGGTCGGGGCGTTCCAGGTTCTGTCGATGAGGCGGGTCAGGGCGGCGAGCAGCGCGTCCTGGCCGGCCGGGGTCATGTGGCAGCAGTCCGTGAAGACGTCGCTTGCGCCGTCGAAGGCCGGCACGAGGTCGCCGTAGCGCAGCCCGGCCGCGGAGAGGGCCTGGCCGTAGCGGATGAGCGACGGATAGCCGGCTTCCACGCAGTCCTCGGTGCAAAGCGGCCCGGCCGCCTGGCCCCGGGCGGCGGCCCACAGGGGCTCGGCCGGCTGGAGGGCGTGGAAGTAGCGGCCGCCGGCGTCGCGGATCATGTCGTGCATGAGGATCGACGCCCTGGCCCAGGAGGCGGCGGCCAGTTCGTAGAAACGGTCCTTGGTGAGGACGAGGTTGGGCCCGAGCGAAAAGCCGCCGCCGGGGCTGGTCCTCTGGCCGGCCAGGGAACCAGCCCCGGCCAGGGCGTCGCGCACCAGCTCGCCCTCGAGGGCCTTGACCCTCCCGTCGGCCATCCGGTCCAGGGCGGCGGCCGGAAAGCCGACCAGGGCCGGCAGGGCCGGCAGCCGGGAAAGGACGGCGGCGGCCCGGTCGCGCAGGTCCTCCACGAATTCCAGCCGGCCGAGCAGGCGAAGCCTCGCCCGGGACGGCGTGTCGTTGCCGATCCAGAACCAGGGCATGAAGGGGTCGATGCCCGATTCCAGGTTCTTGACCGCGATGCAGGCCTCGTTGAAGCCGTCGAGGTTGACCACCACGTCGGGCCGCAGGCCGAGTCCCAGCAGGTAGGACAGGATGAGCAGCTGCTGGGGCTGCTTGTAGCCGGGCAGGGCGGTGTTGAGAAGCCGGCCCTTGCGCCCGGCGAATTCGGGGCGTTTCTCCAGGAAGGCGAGCAGTTCCCGCCCCCTGTCCACGGCGAAGTGGTGGGCCACGGAGCCGCCCGTGACCATCACGAGGAAGGTCGCGCCCGACGGGTCGAACAGGGGGACGTCGCCGTCGAAGCCGAGCTGGCCGGAGGTGGCGTCGGCGAGGTCGCGCCGGGCGGGCAGGGGGGCGTCGTTGGCCGTGATGAAGCCGAAATAGGGATGGACCCGGCCCGACGCGCCGCGCTCGGTGGCCTTGGCCGCGGACTGGCGGTCCGTGAGCGCGGCCAGGCGCTGGCGCAGCTCCCCGGCGTCGTAGGGCCGGCCCATGGCCAGCCGGAAGCCGAGCCTGGCCAGGCCCTCGCAGGCGGCCAGGACGAGCAGGCACAAGACGATGGCGAAAAGGAGTTTCTTCATGAAGGCCTTGGGCCGCGCGGCGCGGCGCGCCGGGCGGTTTTCCGATTGCGGTGCGGAAAAACCGCATAGCATCGGCCAGTCGCGAAGACAACCGGCCCAAGGCCGGCGGTGCGCAAGGGGCCGGCATTGCCCGGGATGCGCCCCGGCCGTGTTGCGCGCCGCCTGCCCGGGTGCTATCACCGGCCACGCCCATGAACATCCTCGCGCGCATCGGCCGCCTGCTCGCGGCGGCGGCCCTGGCCTCGGCCCCCGCTCTGCTCGCCCTTTTCCTCGTCGGCCGCTGCTTCGGCGTGGACCTCGTCGCGTTTTGCCCCGCCTACGATCCTGACCAGTTTTTCTATACGCGCGAGGCCGCCACCTTCGCCGCCGCCGGCTTCGACGGCGGCTATTACGGCGGCGACGGGCGCAAGGCGGTTCTCGGGCGTTTCGGAGCCCACGGCGCGGCCTATCCCGTGGTCTACGGCCTGGCGGCCAAGGCGCTCGGCGGCTGGGAGGACTGGCTCGGCCCGGCCTGCAACATGGCCCTGGTGGCCCTGGCCCTTGCCGTCTGCGCCCGTCGGCTTCCCCTGCCGGTCTTCGCCGCCCTGGCCGCCTGCCTGACCTTTTTCCCGCCCATGGTCTTCTACCTGCCCACGGCCTATCAGGACGCGCCGCAGATGGCCCTGGGGCTGGTCCTCGGCCTGGCCCTGGCCGGGCTTGCCGCCGCGCCCTCGCGGCGAAGGCTTTGGGGCGTTCTGGCCGGCGTGTTCCTGGCCAGCCTGACGCGGCCGACCTGGGCCGTGCTCTTTCCGGCGGCCTTGTTCCTGGCCGGCCCGGCCGGGATCAGGCAGGCGGTCCGGGCCGCCGTCCTCGGCGGGGTCTGTCTGGCGGCGGCCTACGCCGCCTTTTCGCTGACCGCCTCGCCCTGGGTGGCCGTGGCCGGCACCAATCCCGTGTCCAGCCTCGTTTCCGGCGGGCCGGCGGCGGCGCTGCCGCTTTTGGCCGCCAACCTGCGGACGCTGTTCGATTTTTCCGCCAACCGCCACCACACGCTGGTCCTTTTGCTCATGGCCGCCGCCGTGGCCCTGGCCCTGGCCGCGCCGGCCGACGGCCGCCAGGCTCGGCTCAAGGGCCTGGTTCTGCATGCCTGCAACTTCCTGGCTCCCTTCTGCCTGTACGTGGCCATCTACAACGGCTCTGGCCGCCACTTGACGCGCCTTCTGGCCGCCCACGGCGCGCTGTCCCTGGCCTACGCCGCGGCCGGGCTGCCCGGCCGGTCCCGGTCCCTGGTCCTGGCCCCGGTCCTGGCCGGTTGTTTGGCCCTTTTCCCGGCCACGGTGGCCGATTTCTCCCTGTACATCCGACCGGCCTACGACGGCGTGGCCGCGTATCGCGACCGCCTCGCCGCCCAGGCCGCGGCCATGGACCCGGCCCTGTCCCTGAGCCTCGGCGCGGCCTCGCCCTGGCTGCGCACCCTGGCCGTGCCCCTGCGCAACATGGCCGTGCCCTACCTGGCCGCGCCGCCGGCCTACGGCGTCGAGATCTACGGTCCCGAGGGGCTGGCCGCGCCGCTTGCGCCCGGTTTCGCCCTGCTCGGGCCGAAGGAGTACGCCAAGGCCGCCGCGCGCACGCCGCTGACCCCCGTGGCCGAGACCCCGGAAGGCACGCTCTACCGCAACGACGCCGCCTTCGGCTTCGCCCCCTGGCCGGAGGCCCGGCCGTGACCCGGCGCGAGGGGCTGGCCCGCCTGTCGCCATGGGCTCTGGCCGCGGTCTTTTTCACGGCCTTCGCCCTGGGGTCGGGCCACTTCGCCCACGAGGCGTCGCGCATGGCGCTGCTGCCGGAAATCGACCCGCCGGTCCGGCGCGAGCGGCTTCTGGCCTGCTCCAACATGGAGCAGACCGTGTCCGCCCCGGGCGTGGCCGACCTGCCGGCCGACGTCCCGGGCTGGGAGATGTTCGCCGTCGGCCCGGACGGCGCGCCGGCCACGGTCGTGGTGACGCTGCGCAAGGAGGCCGGCCGCGTGGTCTTTTATCCGCGCTTCGGCGAGGCCGGCGCGAGCGTGACCGTGGAGGAGCCGGTGGGGGGCTTCGCGCGAAAGCTCTTTTCCCTTGCCTCCCGGACCGACGGCTGGAGCCCGGTGGGCGCGCAGTACGCCCTGTGCCTGTCCTGCGTGGAAAACGGCTGGTCGGCGGAGGAGTTCCCCGTTACCCTGCGCCTGACGCTCACGGGCCGGGGCACCCAGCTCTGGCATCGGGGCGAGACCGTGTTCTTCGAGGTTCCATGAGAAACGACGCCCTGTTTCACGACGCCTTCGCCGGCCGCCGGGTGCTCATCCTCGGCGGGCTGGGGTTTCTGGGCGCGAGCCTGGCCCTGCGCCTGGCCGCCTGCGGCGCGACCCTGACGCTGGCCGACGCCATGATCGAGGAGTACGGCGGCAACCTTTTCAACATCGCCCCCATCCGCGACGCGGCCACGGTCAACTTCTGCGACATCCGCGACGCGGCGGCCATGAACTGGCTCGTGCGCGACCAGGACTTCGTGTTCCACAGCGCGGCCCAGGTCTGTCACTTGAAAAGCCTGTCCGATCCCTTCCCGGACATCGACATCAACATCACCGGCACGGCCGTGGTCATGGAGGCCCTGCGCAAGTTCAATCCCAAGGCCAAGGTGGTCAAGCTCGGCTCGCGGGGCCAGTACGGCTCCGTGGTCAAGCTGCCGGCCGGCGAGGAGACCCGGCCCGAGCCCAAGGGCATCTACGAGATCTCCCTGCTCGCCGCCGAGCACATCATGGCCAGCTACCACAGAAACCACGGCATCCGCTGCGTGCTCTCGCGCCTGACCAACATCTACGGCCCCCGGGCCCAGATGCGCCACAACCGCTTCGGCGTGGCCAACTGGTTCATGCGCCTGGCCATCGACGACGAGGCCATCCCCATCTTCGGCGACGGCCGCATCAAGCGCGACTTTCTCTACATCGACGACTGCGTGGAGGCCCTGCTGCTGCTTGCCGTCACGCCCGAGGCCGAGGGCGGAGTGTTCAACATCGGCCACGACCGGCCGTCGGATTTCCTGACCCTGGCCGAGACCATCGTGGAGACGGCCGGCCAGGGCCGTATCGCCTTCACGCCCTTCTCCCCGGAACGCAAGGCCCAGGAGCCCGGCGACTTCTACACCGACATCGCCAAGATCAGCGGCGTCACGGGCTGGCGGCCCCAAACCTCCCTGGCCGCGGGCGTGGCCGCGACCATCGCCTACTACCGGGAGCACAAGGAGCACTACTGGTGAGCGCGCCCAAGGACGTGTTCGTGCATCCCGCCGGCATCTGCGAAGCCGAGGCCGTGGGCCCGGGCACGCGCGTGTGGGCCTTCGCCCACGTGCTGCCGGGCGCGGTCATCGGCCGCGAAGCCAACATCTGCGACCATGTCTTCATCGAGGGCGGGGCGACGCTCGGCGACCGGGTCACGGTCAAGTGCCACGTGGCCCTGTGGGAGGGGGTGACCGTCGGCGACGACGTGTTCATCGGCCCGTCGGCGGTCTTCGCCAACGACCGCTACCCCCGCAGCAAGCGCTACGTGCCGGCCGTTTCCACGGTGCTGGAGAACGGCTGCTCCATCGGGGCCGGGGCGGTGCTCGCGCCCGGGGTGCGCATCGGCGCGTTCGCCATGGTCGGGGCCGGGGCGGTGGTCACGAAAGACGTCGCGCCCTTCGCCCTGGTCGTCGGCAATCCGGCCCGGCCCGTCGGGCTCGTGTGCCGCTGCGGCGGCAAACTTCTCCCCGCAAAGGAAGGACTGCGATGCTCCCAAGGCGACTGGACCGGGGACGCGCCCCACGCCGGGATGGCCTGCAGCGCCGCCCTGGACTGAGCCGGCCGCGCCTGGCCGTGGTGGTGCCGGTCTACGGCAACGAGGGCAGCCTGCCGGAGCTGTACCGGCGCATCGTGGCCGCCGTGGACGGGCTCGGCGTCGATCTGGCGCTGCAGTTCGTCAACGACCGCTCGCCCGACGGCTCCCAGCCGGTGCTGGAGGGACTCGCCGCGACCGACCCCCGGGTGCGGGTGCTGCTGCTCTCGCGCAACCATGGCTCGTTCACGGCCATCGCCGCCGGACTGGCCCACACCGCCGACTGCGACGCGGCGGTCATCCTTTCGGCCGATCTGCAGGACCCGCCGGAGATGATCCCGGAGATGGTGGCGCGCTGGCGGGCCGGCAAGAAGGTGGTGCTTTGCGCCCGCCGCCGCCGCGAGGACCCGGGCCTGTCCAAGTTCCTGGCCCAGGCCTTCCACTGGCTCTACCGCAAGGCGGTCATGCCGGAGATGCCGCCCGGCGGCTTCGACTTCTGCCTCATCGACCGCTGCGTGACGAAGGTGATCCTCCAGTCCTCGGAGAAAAAGACGAGCCTCATCGGCCTGATCGTCTGGGCCGGCTTCGACCGCGAGGTGCTCTTCTACGACCGGGCCGAGCGGGTGCACGGCCGGTCCATGTGGACGTTCGGCAAAAAGCTCTCCTACGCCTTCCATTCGGTGGTGGCGTTCTCCTCCTTTCCCCTCAAGGTGTTCGTGCTGCTGGGGCTGGCCATGTCGGTCTTAAGCGGCCTCGGCATCGCCTATGTGCTGATCGCCTCGGCTCTCGGACGCATCACCATCCCGGGCTGGCCGTCGGTGATCGTGCTCGAGCTCGTGATCGTGTCGCTGCTGTTCCTGGGCTTCGGCATCCTCGGCGGCTATCTCTGGAACAACCTGGAGCAGACGCGAAAGCGCCCGCTTTTCATCGTGGACAAGGAGATCGGCGGCAGGGGCTGTCCGCCCTGCGCACCCGGCGCGCCCGAGCGGCCGGCCAGGGCCGGGCAGGCCGGGCGGCGTCCCCGCAGCCAGCGGCGCGGGCGGTCGTAGGGGAGGAACTGGCGCGCCCGGAGAGGAGCTTGCGTGCCGGGGAAGAAAGCAGACGGAGGGCGGCAAGCCAAAAAGGCGTGGAATTATTCGATTTAGCTGGCGCGCCCGGAGAGATTCGAACTCCCGGCCTGCGGATTCGAAGTCCGACGCTCTATCCGGCTGAGCTACGGGCGCGCGGGAAAAAGCCTAAAGACTCCCAGGCATGCCCGTCAAGTCGCCGCGCCGGGCCGCCTTGCCCCGCGCTTCGGAGAAACGTCGGTTGCGGCGCTGGCGAAAAAACAATACCCACTTCCCAGGGGCCGTCCCGCCCCACGCCGCTCGCGGCATCGGGAGCATCGCCATGCGCTTTCTCATCGTGGATGACGATGAAAGCATCATCCTTTTTCTGCGCACCTTTCTGTCCGCCTACGCCGAGTGCCTGACCGCCAGCGACAGCCTGGAGGCTCTGGCCGCTTTCGAGGCCTCCCTCGAAGAGGACAGGCCCATCACCGCCGTTTTCATGGACATCCTCATGCCCGGCATGGACGGCAACGAGGTCGTCCAGGCCCTGCGCCGCATGGAAGAGGCCGCCGGTCCCCGCGAGCCCTTCAAGCTCGTCATGATCTCGGTGCTCACGGATACCAGGAACGTCAGCGAATCCTTCTTCCACGGCCGCGCCGACGCCTACCTGCCCAAGCCCCTGCGCCGCGAGGTGCTGCTCTCGGAACTGGCCAAGCTCGGCCTCATCGACGCCCCGGTGCTGCCGCTGTAGTGCGGCCAAGGCGTCGGCCGAAGACGTCCCGCCCAAACGGCGCCGTCGCGTCTTAAGGAGGCCGTCTCTCCTCCGCGGGAAGGCCGTTTCCGCTCTGTGGGTCCAGGGGGCGGGTGTCGCATCTACGAAGTATGCATGTACTTTCCCAGGGACAATATTCCAGTATCGTTTTTTTCTTAAAAACGTCCGGGTCCTTTAAGGGACACGAGACTCGCGTCGCCTGGGCGTGGCCGGCGGCTCGGGCGCGACGTTGTTCTGGGTGGCGAAGAAGGCTCCGCTCCAGGCCATGGCCTCGCTGGCGCAGGCCTTGACCGTTTCCAGGTCGAAGCCCAGGTTTTGCGTCAGCTCCTCCAGTCGCCCCCAGTCCGCGTCCTCGATGCAGCCCACCAGTTCGAGCAGCGGCTCGTATTCGCTTTGGGCCTCGCGCCGCAGCGCCGCCTTGAGCTTCTCCTCCAGGGGCAAAAGCTCGGTCACCTTGGCCATGGGCATGCCCAGGATGGCGTCGAGGAGCGAAAAAAGTCCCAGCAGGAACAGCGACCCCGGGTTGAAGTCCCAGTAGTCGTAGCGCGTGGCCACCAGCTCCAGGAAACGCGCCCGCTCCAGGGACAGCTCGGCCAGCTCGCGCGGCATGTCCCCGTGCTGGGACATGTCGGCCAGCATCACCGCCCGCAGCCAGTTGCGCATCTTCACCGACCCCAGGACCATGATGGCCTGCCTTATGGACTGGATCTTCTGGGGAAAGCCGAAGGCGGCGGAATTGAGGTAGGACAGCAGCCGAAAACTCACGGACACGTCGGAGGAGATGGCCTCGGCCAGGGCGTCCACGTCAGGGTCCTCGGACTCGATCAGGCGCATGAGGTTGAACCGGCTCATCTGGTGGGAAGTGAACTTACGCTCGGCCACCACCTCGGGTTCCTTGAAAAAGCGCCCCTGAAAAAGGGTGAACCCGGCGTTTTTGAGCGCCTCGAACTGTTCGAGCCCCTGCACCCGGGAGGCCAGCAGGATGACCTCCCGGCCCTTGGCCCGGTCCAGGAAGTCGCGGGGATCGGCCCCGCTCCCGGCGTCGAAGCACAACACGTCGGCCAGGCGCGCCAGCTCCGGCACGGCGGCCATGCCCGGGCCGTCCTCCAGGGCCAGGATGTAGCCGTCGGCGCGCAGCTGTCTGGCCGCGGCCACCACCGCCTCGGGCGATTGCACGGCGCCCACGGCCTTGACCACCCCGTGCTGGGAGGGGAGGGCGTAGGGGGCCTTGGCGAGCAGCCCCGCCTCGTCGAAGGGAGCCACGACCTTCTTGCCGCGCTCCACGGCGTGCTGCACGCCCATGTACGACGACGAGGCCAGGGAATCGGCCACATGCTCGCGGTCGGCGAAGCAGGTGAGCGTGGCGCAGGCGTCGTTGCCGCCCTGGATCTCGTAGCCCCACAGCTTGCGCTTGACGTCGAAAAGGGCCTGCTTGGTGAAGAAGAAAGGCGTGGTGCTGGTCGCGTCCTGTGCGTTCATGGCGCGTTCCCGGGTTGGCTGTTCGTTCGGGGAGTGAACCTGGACGTCCCGAGTCTGCCGCGATCATGCCCGAGGCGGGGCGCATTGACAACCGGTGGGGAGCGTTTTCCCTGGGCAGGTGCGCCGCCCCCAGGGAAAACGCTCAGGCGTCCGGAGCGGCCGCCGGCAACGTGAAGGTGAAAAAGCTCCCCTTGCCGGGCGCGCTTTGCACGTCGATTTCGCCGCCGTGGGCGAAGAGCACGGCCCGCACCAGGGACAGGCCCAGGCCCAGGCCGCGCTGGGAGCGGCTCTTGTCGGCCCGGTACAGGCGGTCGAAGATGCGCGGGATGTCGTCGGCGCTTATTCCTTCGCCGGTGTCGGCCACGCGCACCGTCACGGCCCCGCCCTCGCGCCAGGCCGAGACGTCCACCCGCCCGCCCGAAGGCGTGTACTTGACGGCGTTGTCCAGGAGGTTGCCGAGCACCTGGCGCATCCGGTCGGCGTCGGCCGTCACCGGCAGCCGGTCCATGGGGGCCACGGCGAGGAGCACGCCCTTTTCCTCGGCCACGTACTGGTAGATTTCCGTAATCTCGGCCACGAGCCCGGCCATGTCCGCGCAGCCCAGGTGCAGGCGCATGGCCCCGGTCTCGGCCTCGGAGATGTCCATGAGGATGCCGAGCATGGACACCATGCGGCGGGTCTCCTCGGCGCAGTCGAGCAGGGCCTCGCGCAGGGATTCGGCGTCGTTTTTGGTGGAGGCGGCCATTTCCACGGCGGCCAGGGTGCGGGTGGCCGGAGTGCGCAGGTCGTGGGCCACGTTGTCGAGCGCCTCGCGCATGCCGGAGATCAGGCTCTTGATCTTGTCGAGCATGGCGTTGAAAAGCCGCGCCAGTTCGTTGAGTTCGTCGTCGGCCCCCTTGTCGGGCACCCGGGCGTCCATACGCCCGGTGTCGATGGCCCGCACGGTGTCGATGAGCGCCTGGATGGGCTTGAGCGTGCGTCGGGCCAAAAGGAAGCCCGCGGCCAGGCCCACCAGGGCCACCAGGGCCATGATGCCGGCGAAGATGACCCGGAACTGGCGCAGCAGCCGTTCGCGGTCGCTGGCGTCCTTGCCCATGTAGACCATGCCCCCGCCGGGCAGGCTGCGGCAGGCCAGTTCGATGAGGCCGTCGCCGTCGGGCCGGGGCAGAAACGCCCACTGGATGCCCGGGCCGAGGTCGCGGGGAAGCTCGTCGGGCAGGGGGGCGGCGTCCGTGGGCGCGATCTGGGTCAGGGGCCGGCCGTCGGGATCGTCCAGACGCAGGTAGTATTCGTCGGAGTCGAAGTCCTCGCGCTCCATGCGCACGAATTCCACCAGGGCGGGCAGGCCGCGCTTGAGGGCGATGGAGGCGTATTCCCGCACCTTCTGGGCCATGGCCAGGCGGTCGCCGTCGCGCACGGCGTCGGAGAGCAGGGAATAGGCCAGCAGGAAAAGGATCAGGGCGCTCGAAATGAAGATCAGGGAGTAGTGGGCGGTCAGGCGGAAGGTGGTCGAACGGAAGAAGGCCCTACTCTTTAAGGACATATCCGACCCCGCGCAGGGTCTGCAGCATCTTCTTTTCCCAGTCCCTGTCGATCTTGTTGCGCAGCCGGCACACCAGCACGTCCACCAGGTTGGTCTGGGGGTCGAAATGGTAGTCCCAGACGTGCTCCATGATCATGGTCTTGGAGAGCACCTTGCCGGGATTGCGCATGAAATACTCGAGCAGCGCGAATTCCCGGGGCTGGAGCTGCACCGCGGTCTCGCCCCGGCGCACCTCGCGGGTGAGCAGGTTCATGGACAGCTCGCCCACGGTCAGGCGCGTGGGTTCGGACACGCTGGAGGAGCGGCGGATGAGCGCCTGGACCCGGGCCAGCAGCTCGGAAAAGGAGAAGGGCTTGGACAGGTAGTCGTCGCTGCCGGTCTCGAGGCCCCGCACCCGGTCCTCCACGGAACGCTTGGCCGAGAGGATGATGATGGGCGTGTTGATGCCGCGCCGGCGCAGCTCCTCGATGACCTTGAGGCCGTCGAGGCCGGGCAGCATGACGTCGATGACGGCCACGGCGTAGGGCTCGGTGGCGGCCAGATGCAGGCCGTCCACGCCGTTGGCGGCGTGGTCCACGGCAAAGCCGCTTTGTCGCAATCCGCCGATGATGAAGGAAGCGATTTTCTCGTCGTCCTCGACGAGCAGAATCCGCATGGGCCGTGTTTCCTTTCGCCTGTCGCCCTCGGGCCGGCGACCTGGTGCCTGTGTCTTTTGGTGCGCGGTGTACATGTAACGCCTCATAAGGTCCAGGGGGGCCGGGCGCTACGGATTTTCCCTGTTTTTCATATCTGTCATTAACTGGCAAGGTTGTTGTAAAGGCAAGAAATGGCGGGGTTTTTGTCTTTCATGTTTGTAATGGACGAGTAAGAGGCCAGAAAGGGGTCGGGGCATAGACCCCAATCGTCGACCGGGGGGAACCATCCGGACGACACGGGGGAACGGCCCGTGTGGGACGGGCCCTGTAGGCCGGGGGACTGGCCAGGACAAATTACCGCTCAAGGAGCCCATATCATGAAGAAGATCGTCATTTTCACCGTCATTTCCTGCCTGCTCGCCACCTCCATGGCCTTCGCCGGTACCAAGAAGAAGAAGAAAAAGACCACCAAGGCCGACAGCTACTCCGTGGTGGAAATCCTGAAGGCCAAGAAGAAGAACAAGAAGGCCACTCCGGCCCAGTAGTTTCCGCCGACTCCAGTGTTGCGAAAGGCCGGGGCCTCCCCGGCCTTTCGTTTTTTCGGGCCGGGGGTTGCGGCCGCGCGGCTTGACTTGGGGCCGGGCATCGGCAAGGATGCCATGTCGGAAGTCTTGCAATGCCGCGTCGCCAGAATTGTGGAGTGCCCCCATGCTCGTCGCCGACCTCATGACCAGCCAGTTGCGCTGCCTGCGCGAAACGGACAGCCTGGCCGACGCCATGGCCGCCATGCAGGAGCTTTTCATCCGCCACGTCCCGGTCGTGGACGAGGCGGGCGGGCTCGTGGGGCTCGTCACCCAGCGCGACGTGCTGTCCATGGAGCACAGGAAGGACCCGGTCACGCCGCTGCGGGACGTCATGCGCACGGACGTGGTCACCGTGACGCCGGACACCCCCCTGCGCGCCGCGGCCGAGACCATGATCTACAACAAGTTCGGCTGCCTTCCCGTGGTGCGGGAGGGCGAACTCGTGGGCATCATCACGGAAACAGACTTCCTCAAGCTGGCCATCTTTCCCATCGCGCCCAGGCGCGGCGACTGACCGCTCCGGGCTCGGCCCAAACCGCACGGAGGGTGCCGCTCCATGATCCGTTTCGGCGTTTTGCTGCTCGCCCTCGCCGCCGTCCTGCTGCCGCCGGCCGCGCTGCCGACGCCGGCCCGCGCCGCGGGGCTCGAGCTTTCGCGCTACAAGGACCTGCGCAACGAATACATGAAGGTGACGGACATCAAGGAGCGGGAGCGCACCGAGGAGCGCTACGTGCCCTCGGCCGGCAAGGTCACGCTCAAGCAGGTGCCCTACAAGGAAGTGCTCGTCACGGCCGAGCTGCGGCAAAAGCCCCCGTCCAGCATGGATTCCATGTTCGGCGCCAGCGACGCCCAGCCCTTCCTCAAGGTCTGCATGGCCCGCTTCGACGCGGCGGACAAGCTCATCGAGGAGGAGTGCCAGGGGCTGCGCTTCGAGAGCATGGTCAAGGGCAACGTCGGCACGGCCATGTTCCGCGTGCCCGAGGGCACGGCGCGCTACGACATCCGCATGGCCGAAGCCAAGGGCGACAAGGGCTCGGCCATCAAGCTGTGGTATCCCACCAACTGACGCATCGCCCGGCCATATAACGGTTGCCTTCCAAAAGCACCCTGGCTATACGGTTTTTTCATCGGGAGACATGACGGGCCGCCGCGCCTTCGCACGGCGGCCCGTCGCGTCCGATCCCGACGCCAGGGGGTTTTCATGACGCCGCCCCGCATCCTGGTCGTCGAGAAGGATCGCGCCGCCGCCGCAGCCCTGGCGGAGCGGCTTTGCGCGCACGGCTACGAAACGCTCGGACCGGCCGCCTCCTGCCGCGAGGCCCTGGAGGCCGCCGACGCCCATCGGCCCGACCTGGCCGTCATGGACCTCGTGCTGGAAGGGGCCTGCGACGGCGCGGACGCGGCGGCGCTTTTGCGCGAAGGCCACGGCATCCCGGTCGTCCTGCTCTCCCGAAACGGCGAGGCCGCCCGCCTGGACGAGGTCCGCAAGGCCTCCGTCGCCTGCCTCCTGCCCAATCCCCCGGACAGCCAGGCCCTCATCGGGGCCATCGAGACGGCCCTGGCGGCAAGCCGCCTGGAGATCGCCAGGCAGCGGCTCGAGGCCAGCAGCCGGGCCGTGTTCGCGGCCACGCCCACGGCCCTGCTCCTGCTCGAGCGCGACGGCGTGGTGGTGGACGCCAACCCGGCCGCGCACAAGCTTTTCGGCTGCGGCCTCGAGGGGCTGGCCGGCGCGTCCCTGGCCGGACTGCTCGCCCCGGGCGAGGCCGGCGTCGCGGCGACGCTTCTTGCCGCCGCCGGCGGCGGCGAAACGGGCAGGGCAGTGGCCAAGGGCATGCGCCTGGACGGTTCGGCCTTTCCCGTGGCCCTGACCCTGGCGCCCCGGGTGAGCGAGGAGGACGGCCGGATGCTGCTCGAGGCCCGGGCCACGCGCCAGCCCGGGGTGCGGCCGGACCTGCCGGAAATCGACCTGGAAAGCGCGCCCGAGGGATTTTTCGTCATCGACGCCGAGGACCGGCTGCGCCTGGCCAACGCCGCCGCCGGCCGCATCTTCGGCCTGTGCGGGGCGCCGCCGGCCGGCACGCCCCTGGAAGCGGCCCTGCCCGAGGAGCTGGCCGGGGCGCTTTCCCGCGACGCGGCCCGGGTCATCGCCTGGAACGAGCCGGTGCGCAAGGAAATGACCGTGGCCGTCGGCGGCGCGGACAAGACCCTGCTCGTGTGCCTGTTCCCCATGGGGCACGACGAGGCCTCGCGCATGGCCGCCGGCCTCGTCACGGACATCACCGACCGCAAGCTCCTGGAAAGCCAGCTGGCCCACATGGCCTTCCACGATCCGCTCACCGGCCTGCCCAACCGCAGCCTGTGCCTGGACCGCATCCGCCAGGCCATCGAGCGGTCCAAGCGCCGCGACAACTACCAGTACGCGGTCATCTTTTTGGACCTCGACCGGTTCAAGGTCATCAACGACAGCCTGGGCCACCACATGGGCGACCGGCTCCTGGAGGGCGTGGCCAAGCGGCTGCGCGAATGCGTGCGGGGCCTGGACACCGTGGCGCGCCTGGGCGGCGACGAATTCGTGGTGCTGCTCGAGGAGACGGGCTCCTACCGGGAGATCGTGCGCATCGTCAAACGCATCCGCGCCGCCATCGGCACCGTCTTTCCCCTGTGCGGCCACGACATCCACGTTTCCTGCTCCATGGGCATCGTCATCAGCCCCTGCCTCTACGACAAGCCCGAGGAGCTCCTGCGCAACGCCAACATCGCCCTGCACCGGGCCAAGTCCGAGGGGCGCAACCGCTTCAAGGTCTTCAACACCCGCATGCTGGAGGACGCCATCCGGCTCATGGACCTGGAGAGCGATCTGCGCCAGGCGCTTCGGCGGGGGGAGTTCTTTCTGGATTACCAGCCCATCCTGGCCCTGCGCGACCGGCGGCTGACGGGCTTCGAGGCGCTCGTGCGCTGGCGGCGGCCGGGCCGGGGCGTGGCCTCGCCCATGGAGTTCATCCCCGTGGCCGAGGACACGGGGCTCATCGTGCCGCTGGGGGCCTGGGTGCTGCGGGAGGCCTGCCGGACCATGGCCGCCTGGCAGGAGGCCTTCCCCGAGTCCCGGGCCATGTCCATGAGCGTCAACCTTTCGGCCAAACAGCTGGCCCAGCCGACCATGGTCGAGGACGTGGCCCGCATCCTGCGCGAGACCGGCCTCGATCCCCATGCGCTCAAGCTCGAGATCACCGAAACGGTCATCATGGACAACCCCGAGGTGTCGATCCTGCGCTTGAAGCGCCTCAAGGAGCTCGGGGTGCGCCTGTCCGTGGACGACTTCGGCACGGGCTACTCGTCCCTTTCCTATCTCCAGCGCTTCCCCATCGACACCCTCAAGGTGGACCGGGCCTTCGTCAGCGACATCGAGGCCAGCGAGAACCGCAAGATCGTGGGCGCGGTGGTGGCGCTCGCCCACAGCCTGGGCCTGGACGTGGTGGCCGAGGGCGTGGAGCTCGAGACCCAGTCCGACGTGCTGACCGGCTTCGCCTGCGAGGCCGGGCAGGGGTTCCTGTTCTCCCGCCCGGTCTGCCGCGAGGACGTCGAGCGGATGCTGGAGCAGGGCGGGCGTGAGGCGACGCCCGCCGCTTCGTAAGCACCGCGTCCCCTTCGGACCGCAAGGTGCAAGCAACGCGTTCAGGCAACATCGCCGCAGCGGATTTCCCTCCATCATGCGCCGGGCAAGGCTGGCACGTCGTATCGCAATCCCGCCAGCAGGTCTTGGACTCGCGCACGGGCATAGCTGTGCCGTCTCAGGTGGAGCTTCTTGTTTTCTTGAAAAAAGTGTTGTATAAAATATGAACATATAGGATATGTTCAATGCTATTAGTCTTATTGCCAAGGCGAAGTAAGCATGGGGCGCTATTTGATGTCAATATAGGGCGGAAATATGAAAAATATTAAACTTGGCCTCAAGATCGGGGTCGGATTCGGTTTTCTCGTATTGGTCGCCTTGACTCTGGGGCTGCTCGGCGTCTGGAACATGCGCGGCGTGGAAAAGACGTCCGTGGTGCTGTCGCAGCAGTACATCCCGGAAACCGGCATCGCCAACGAGATCGAGCGGACGTCCATGCTGATCATGTACGCCATGCGCGGCTATACCATGAGCACGGACCCGAAATACCGTGCGGAGGCCAAGACCGAGATCGAGGCCGTGCGCAAGGCCCTGGGAAAAGCCAGGGAGCTTTCGGCCAAGTACCCCTCGCTGGTCCGCCTCAAGGCCGACCTGCCCAAGGCCGAGGCCGGGGCCGAGGCCTATTTCGCTCTGTCCGAGGAAACCGAAAAGCGCGTCAAGTCCCTGGCCGCCTCGCGCCAGGCCATGGATGCCGCCGCGGCCGAGTTCGTCGAGAGCGTCGAACTGTTGTCGGAAAGCCAGAACAAGCAGTTCACCCAGGAGATCCGCGACGAGGCCGCGAGTGCCAGGCTCGAGGAACGGCTCGCCAAGGTGGCCGACATCTCGGCCATCATCGAGATAGGTTTCGACATCCGGGTCAGGAATTTCAAGGCCCAGGCAGCAAACGACCGCAGTCTGCGCCTACAGGCCCTGCAGCAGTTCCCCAAGCTCGACGAGGTGGTCAAGCGCCTGGCCGCCGTCACGCGCACGGCCGAGAACAAGAAGGAAGTCGGGGACGTGCAGCAGGCCCTGGGGCGCTACAAGGAAGCCATGACGGCCTTCGACGCCGACGTGGCGGCCCTGGACGAGCTTGCGGTCAAGCGCAACCAGGCGGGGGCGGAAATCGAGGAACTGGCCAAGGACATGGCCAAGGCGGGCATGGCCAACACCCAGCACCTGGCCGACGCCGCCGCCTCGGATCTCGGCACGGCCAACATCGTCATGGTCTCCGGCCTGGCCATGGCCTTGCTGCTCGGCGTCGGCGTGGCCGTGGTTCTCACCCGCGCCATCACCCGGCCGATCCTGTCCAGCGTGGCCTTTGCCGACAAGGTGGCCGGCGGCGACCTCGACGGGGTCCTCGACGTGCATCAGGGCGACGAGGTGGGCAGGCTGGCGGACAGCCTGCGCACCATGGTGGAGCGCCTCAAGGAGCGCATCCGCGAGGCCGACGCCCGCTCGGCCGAGGCGGCCGAGGAGGCGCGCAAGGCCCGGGAGGCCATGGACCGGGCCGAGGCGGCCCAGCGCGAGGCCGCCGCCCAGCGCGACGCCATGCTGACCGCCGCCGTCACCCTGCAGGAGGTGGCCCAGGCCACGGCCACGGCCTCGGAGGAGCTTTCGGCCCAGATCGAGCAGGCGGCCAGCGGCGCGGCCCGGCAGTCCCAGAGCGCCGGCGAGACGGCCACGGCCATGGAGGAGATGAACTCCACCGTGCTCGAAGTGGCGAAAAACGCCTCCATGGCCGCCGGTACGGCCGAGCAGGCCAAGGACAAGGCCCTCCAGGGCAAGGAGGTCGTGGACGGCGTCGTCAAGGGTATCGGCACGGTGCAGTCCCACGCCCGGGAGCTGCAGCAGGACATGGAGGCGCTGGGCGAGCGGGCCAAGGGCATCGGCGCCATCATGAACGTCATTTCCGACATCGCCGACCAGACGAACCTTTTGGCGCTCAACGCCGCCATCGAGGCGGCCCGGGCCGGGGAAGCCGGCCGGGGATTCGCCGTGGTGGCCGATGAGGTGCGCAAGCTCGCCGAAAAGACCATGACCGCCACCAAGGAGGTGGGCGACGCCGTGTCCGGCATCCAGCAGGGCACGGCCGGCAACGTGGACAAGGTCAAAAAGACCGTGGGGACCATCGCGGACACGACGCGCCTGGCCACCCAGTCCGGCGAGGCCTTAAACGAGATCGTGTCCCTGGCCGACATGGTGGCGAGCCAGATCCAGTCCATCGCCACGGCCTCGGAGCAGCAGTCGGCCACCAGCGAGGAGATCAACCGCAGCATCGAGGACATCAACCGCATCTCCATGGAGGCCTCGGACGGCATGCGGCAATCGGCGCAGGCCGTGGCCGGCATGGCCGAGCAGTCCGCGGTGCTCACGCGGCTGATCGCCGAAATGCGCGGCGGCGAGTCCGGCGCGCCGTCCGGCAAGGCCGTCCCCAGGGCGCTGTCCGCACGAAGGTGACCCCGCACGGCAAAGCGTTTCTTCGGGGCCGGTCCCTTCGCCGCCGCGTGCGGCGGACGGACCGGCCCTTTCGTTTCCGCACGGCGCGGCCGCCGCTTACAGGGTCTGGGTCAGCGAGGTGACGGTGACCTCCAGCACCCGCGTGGCGAAAGGGAATTTCTCCTTCATGAGGTCGAATTCCGGCCCCGAGCGCAGGAAGCGGGCCGTGCCGCGCAGGTGAAAGCCCGTGCCCGGGCCGCGCCGGCCGGCCACCTCCTTGCTGCCGAGGGTGAGCTGCACGGCGTCGTTGACCTGGGTCTTGCGCTCCGTCTCGCGCATCTTCCAGGCGGGGATGAGCAGCGTGCCGTCCCGGGGCGAGACCAGGTAGGAATTCCAGGTGTTGACCACATGGGCCTCGCCGTCGGCGCAGGTCACGATGGCGACCACGCCTTCCTTGCCGAGCACTTCGCGAAAGGTCTCCGTGAACATGGATCGTCTCCTTGCGTGGGGATAATTATAGATAACATATATCTTTAATATCCATAATTAGGCCGCCCGGCCCGGTCAAGACAAAACCGCCGTCGCCGGGTATTTTGGAAAAATTCCCGGGCATGGAGGCGGCAGGTGCAATTCAGTGTCGGCGTAGAGTACGCGTTTCATTCGCTTTTTTACATGATCGATCTGCCTCCCGGCACGACGGTGGGGATCAGGCCGCTGGCCGGGCTCCACGGCATCACCGAGAGCTATCTTTCGAAGATATTTTCCAAGCTGCGCAAGGCGGGCATCGTCCGGTCCATCGCCGGGGTGAAGGGCGGCTACGAGCTGGCGCGCCCGGCCGGCGAGGTGACGTTCTGGGACGTGGTGGAGGCGGTGGAGGGACCGTCGTTTTTCTTCCAGTGCGCCGAGATCCGCCAGAAGAATATTTTCGAGGACGAGCCCGCCGCCGTTTCGGGCAAGTGCCCCTGCCTGATCAAGGTGGTGATGCAGGAGGCCGAGGAGGCGTTTCGCGACAAGCTGCGGGCCAGGACCCTGGGCTGGCTCCACGAGCAGGTCCGGGGCGGCTTTTCGGAGAAGAAGCGGCAAGCCATGGCGGCCTGGGTGCGGTCGCTGTAGCCCGGCCGTTTTTCGCGGCTTTCCGGCTGCCCCTCGCCATCTCAAGCACTTGAGAATTTACGCCATGTTGGCGGACGCGACCCGGCGGTCGGGTCCAGGATTTGTTCGAAGAGGGGAGAGCGGGGCTTGCGCGGAGTGGGGATGGGGATTACATGTGCACAGTACATGCATTGTAGGCATTGTATGCACTGTCCCCCATGAGCACGAGGTGACCCAAATGGCTACGCCGATCAAGCCCACCCCTGTCCTCTACGACCGGGAGGCGCAAACTTTTGAGCGCAGGATTTCGGAGGACGTCGGTTCTCCGGTAAAGGTGACGCGCGCTCCAAGCCTCGACAAAGCCAAGTCCCTGGTCTTTGGTCGTGACAAGCAGCCCGCGAAATAGCTACGAAGATTTCGACTGCCTCTTGAAGCCCGTGGACGACTTCACGTTGTTCGCGGGCTTTTCATGTGGCGATGCGGACCTTGACGATTTTTTCATAAACGAAGCCCAGCCGCACGAAGACCAGCTTCTGGCCAAGATGTACTCGTTTTACCTGAAGGACAACTGGTCAGTGTCAGATGCCGTGGCCTTTTGCAGCATGTCGAACGACTCGGTAAAGCTGTCCAACAGGAAAAAGAGCCAGACATTCCCCGAGGGCAAGCGCTACAAATCGTATCCCGCCGTGAAGATAGGGCGCTTGGGGACGCGCAGGGAGTATCAAGGCCAAAGCATCGGCTCCCGCCTCCTGTGGGCCGTCAAGGTTCTTTTCATCACGGACAATCGAACAGGTTGCCGGTTCGTCACCGTGGACGCCTACAATACTCCTCGTGCTATCCACTTTTATGCAAGAAACGACTTCTTCTTTCTTACCGATGAGGACAAGGCGGACCAGAGCAGGTCCATGTATTGCGACCTGCTCAGGTTTAAGAACAGCTTGGTGGACGCCGGCTAAATAAACAACCGGGCGGCCCCTTGCGGAGCCGCCCGGCGGTTCGTTGGCGATATGGCGAAGGCCGATTACTCGGCCATGAGCTTCTTGATGCGGTCCTTGAGCTCGCGAAGGCGGGCCAGGCGTTCGCCCAGCGCCTCCTGCTTCTCGCGTTCCTTGGCCACCACCTCGGCCGGGGCGCGGGAGACGAAGTCGTCGTTGCCGAGCTTTTTCTCCACCACGGTCAGTTCCTTGACCGTCTTCACCTCTTCCTTGGACAGCCGCAGATACTCCACGTCGAAGTCCACCGCGCCGGAAAGCGGCACGAACAGCGCGCACGCGCCGGCGGCCGTGGAGGCCGAGGCCTTGGGCGCGATCACTTCCGGGCCGGCCGTGAACGTCTCGAGCTTGGCCAGAAACACGATCATGGCCGCGTTGGCCGAAAGCGACGCCGCCTGGGCCTCGTTTTCCGTGTGCACAAGCCCCGTGAGCTTGACCCCGGGGTTGATGTTGAGCTCGGCCCGGATGTTGCGCACGCCGACCACCACGGCCTTGAGTAGGTCCATGTCCGCCTCGGCCGCGTCGGAGACCAGCTCCGGCCGCGCCGGCGGATAGGGGACCCGGGCCAGGTTGGGGTCGGCCGCGCCCGGCAGCTTGCTCCAGACCTCCTGGGTGACGAAGGGGATGAAGGGGTGGAGCAGAGTGAGGACTTCCGAAAGCACGGTCAGGAGCACGCGCTTGGCCGCGCCCTTTTTGGCCTCGTCCTCGCCGCCGAGGTCCACCTTGGCCATCTCCAGGTACCAGTCGCAGAATTCCCGCCAGAAGAAGGCGTAAAGCTCCTGCGCCGCCTCGTTGAACTGGTAGCCCTCCACGGCCCTGGCCACCGTCTCCTTGAGCCGCTCCAGGCGCGAGAGGATCATGGCGTGGCACAGCCCGGCCTTGGCCGCCTCGGCGAGCGGCAGCTCCGGCGCGCCGCCGGAAAGGTGCATGAGGGCGAAGCGGGCCGCGTTCCACAGCTTGTTGACGAAGTGGCGGTAGCCCTCGATGCGCTCCTCGGAGAGCTTGATGTCGCGGCCCATGGCGGCGAAGGCGGCCAGGGTGAAGCGCAGGGCGTCCGTGCCGTAGCGGTCCATCATGACCAGGGGGTCGATGACGTTGCCGAGCGACTTGCTCATCTTCTTGCCGTCGGCGTCGCGCACCAGGGCGTGGATGTAGACCTGCCTGAAGGGCACCTCGTGGCGGAAGTGCAGGCCCATCATCATCATGCGGGCCACCCAGAAAAAGAGGATGTCGAAGGCCGTGACCAGCACCGAGGTGGGGTAGAAGGTCTTGAGCTCCTTGGTCTCGTCGGGCCAGCCCATGGTGGAAAACGGCCACAGCGCCGAGGAGAACCAGGTGTCCAGCACGTCCGGGTCGCGGGTGAGCAGCGTCCCGCCGCAGGCCGGGCAGGTGGTCGGGTCCTCGCGCGAGACGATGAGCTCGCCGCAGGCGTCGCAGGTCCAGGCCGGAATGCGGTGGCCCCACCAGATCTGGCGCGACACGCACCAGTCGCGGATGTTGTCGAGCCAGTCGTAATAGGTCTTGGTCCACTGGTCGGGCAGGATGGTGGTATGGCCGCGTTCCACGGCCTCGCGGGCCACCTTGGCCAGCGGGCCGGTTTTGACGAACCACTGCTTGGACACGTAGGGCTCGATGACAGTGCGGCAGCGGTAGCACTCGCCCACGTTGTGCTCGTAGTCGCGGATGTCGTCGAGGAGGGTGAGCTCCTTTAAGTCCTCGATCACGGCCTTGCGCGCGGCCTGCCGGTCCAGGCCCCGGTACTTCTCGGGCGCGTTGTCGTTGATGCGCCCGGCCTCGTCCATGACGGAGATGACTTCCAGGCCGTGCTTGCGGCCCAGTTCGAAGTCGTTCATGTCGTGGGCCGGCGTGACCTTGAGGCACCCGGTGCCGAACTCGCGTTCCACATAGGCGTCGGCGATGATGGGGATGCGCCGGCCGACCAGGGGCAGGACGACGTGCTTGCCCACGAATTCCCTGTAGCGTTCGTCCTCGGGATGCACGGCCACGGCCGTGTCGCCGAGCAGCGTCTCGGGCCGGGTGGTGGCGATGGTGACGAAGGTGTCTTCCATGCCCTCCACGGGGTAGCGGATGTGGTAGAGCTTGCCGATGTGCGGGGCGTATTCCACTTCCAGGTCGGCCAGGGCGGTGTGGCAGCGCGGGCACCAGTTGATGATGTAGTCGCCCCGGTAGACGAGTCCCTCTTCGTACAGGCGCACGAACACCTCGCGCACGGCGCGCGAGAGGCCCTCGTCAAAGGTGAAGCGCTCCCGGGTCCAGTCCACGGACGCACCCAGGCGCTTGATCTGGTTGAGGATCTTGCCGCCGTATTCCTCACGCCACTTCCAGACCCGCTCGACGAAGGCCTCGCGGCCGAGTTCCTCGCGGGACTTGCCCTCGGCGGCCAACGACCGCTCCACCACGTTTTGCGTGGCGATGCCGGCGTGGTCCGTGCCCGGCACCCACAGGACCTTGCGGCCCCGCTGGCGGTGGTAGCGGCACAGGATGTCCTGGATGGTGACATTCAAGGCATGGCCCATGTGCAGGGCGCCGGTGACGTTCGGCGGCGGGATGACGATGCTGTAGGGCTCTCCCGGGCCGTCGGGGTCCGGGGTGAAGGTCTTTTCGTCCTGCCAGTACGCGATCCAACGGGCTTCGACGTCGGCCGGCTCGTATCCCTTGGAGAGGGCCTCGCTGGTCATTGTGCGCTCCTTCGAAAAAACGCGGCGCGTCGCGCCGCTTCGGCGGCCCTGGATACAAAAGATCGGGGCCAATGTCACGGCCCGGCCGGGGCCACGGGCGGGTTGCCGGCCGCTCGCTCTCCCGTTAGGCTTTTCCCATGGCCGCGTCCATCCGGGTCCTGTGGGACCATTCGCAGTTGTGGGGTTTGCTTGCCTGCCGGGGGCTCGCCGCCGTCGGCGCGGACTTTTCGCCCGTGACCTGCCGGGAAGTGGCCGAGGGCGCGCTTTCGCGCGACGCGCCCCGGCTGCTCGTCGTGCCGGGCGGCTTCGCCCGGCTCAAGCACGAGGCCCTGGGGCACGACGGCGCGCGGGCCGTGCGCGACTACGTCTCCGGGGGCGGGGGCTATTTCGGCATCTGCGGCGGGGCGGGGCTGGCCCTGTCCCACGCCGACGGCCTGCGGCTTTGCTCCTGGACGCGCCGGACCTTCGCCGACCGGCTGGAGCACCTGGTCAGCGGCCACGTGCGGCTGCGCCTGGACCCGGATTCCGCCCTGTGCCCGCCGTCGGCCCCGGAGGACCTTTCCGTGCCGGTGTGGTGGCCGGCCGGGTTCGCGCCGCCGCTCGGCGGGGTCGATCCCGACGTCATGGTGGCCGCGACCTACGTCGGACCCGGGCCGGACCTGATGCTGGCCGACGTGGCCCTGGGGGCCATGGACGCGGCCAGGCTCGCCGCCTGCCGGGAGCGTTTCGGCCTGCGCCTGCCGCCGGCCTTTCTCGACGGCGGGGCCTGCGTGCTGAGCGGACGTTTCGGGCAGGGGCGCTACGTGCTGTCCCACGCCCATCTGGAGACCCCGGACTCGCCCGGGGCCAACGCCTGGTTCGGCCACATCCTGGGGCTGCTGACCCGGGAGGACCGCCTGGGCCGTGCCGTGCCGGCCTGGGACCCCGAGACGGAGCCGGCGCGCTTCGACGATCCCCACCTGGCCGCCGCCCGGCGCGCCCTGGCCAGGGCCGTGGGCTCCGGCCTGGACGCCCGGCTGCTTTTCCGGCGAAACGCCTGGCTGCTCGGCTGGCGGCCGGGCATGCCCGGCTTTTCCCTGTCGAGCCTGGCCGGCATGCTGGCCGGCGCGGCCGCCCTGCCGCCCAACGGCGCCGCCCGGGAATACTGGCGGCAGGCCGGACCGGAATTCGCCGCGCGCCTGGAAGGCTTCGTCGACCGGTTGCTGACGTTTTTCCCGGCCCAGCGCCTGGAGATCACCCTATCCCTGGTCAATGGCTCCAAGTGCCCGGCCACGGACCTGGCCGCCGAACGTCAGGAGCTTTTCGGCTCCCCGCCGGGCGGCGGCGGGCTGTGCGGCGAACTGGCCGCCCTGCTCGACGGGCTGCTGCTGCGCCTTTTTTCCTGAAACGCCGGCCGGCGTCAGCGCAGGGCGCAGGCCCGGGCGCAGCGCTCCCGCACCACGCCGTCCGGCAGCCCCAGGTGGGCGGCGGCGCAGGCCTGGCACAGGGTGATGGGCTCGGCCAGGGGCATGCCCCCGTTCTTGGCGTTTTCCAGCACCATGGCGAAGACCGCCTCGGCCAGGTCGGCCCGGGCCGGGACGACGGCGGCGGATCGCGCGGGCGCGCCCGGGCTCGCCGCAGGATCTTCGGCCAGGGCCGCGAGCAGGCAAACGACGGCCGCCAGGGCCGCGCCGGCAAGGATCTTCTTGACAACGGACATGGTCTTTTCCTCCCGTGAAAAGGGGTCGCGCCCGGTCTTTACGCAGGCCCGGGCGTATGCCATAGGCCAGGAAGTACCGGATGTAGCAGGCCGGCGGGGAGGCGATCCAATCGCAATGACGGAAGCGCCGCTTCCGTTTCCCTGAAGGCCGGGCGACGCGACGCCGGGAGGGGCGTTGTGGAATACTACCATCTGCGGACCTTCGTGGCCGTGGCCGAGGAAGAGCACCTCACCAGGGCGGCCGAGCGGCTCCACGCCAGCCTGCCGGCGGTCAGCGCCCATGTGCGCGGCCTGGAGGACGAGCTCGGCGTGCCGCTTTTCGTGCGCACCCCCAGGGGCATGCGTCTGACGGGCGAGGGCAGGGCCCTGCTCGACGAGGCCAGGCGGGCTCTGTCGGGCCTGGACGCCGTGCGCGATCGCGCCGGGGAGCTGCGGCGCGAGGTCACGGGCGTGGCCCGCATCGGGCTCAACAACGAAGCGGCCCGGATGCGGGTGCCGGAACTGCTGGCCGTGCTCGGCCGGCGGCACCCCGGGGTGGAGATCCATCTGGTCAATTCCAGTTCGCCGCGCATCCTGGACGCCGTGCGCCAGGAGAAGCTGGACCTGGGGTTCGTCTACGACAACATCATCGAGCCGGGACACGAGGTGGCGGCCCAGCCCCTGGAGGACGTGCCCATGGCCGTGGTCGGGCCCACGTCCTTTGCCGAGCGCATGCGCCGGGCGGACTGGGAGACCATCGCCGCCCTGCCCTGGGTGTGGTTCTCGGAGCGCTGCCCGTTCCAGTTCCTGCTCGAGGCGTCGTTTTCCTGCCGCGACCTCGTGGTCAACAAGGTCATGTGCGGCGACAGCGACGCCACCTTGCGCACCCTGGTGGCGGCCGGCGTGGGGCTCACGCTCCTGCGCCGCGACGACGCCCTGGACGCCGCCGCCGCCGGCGAGGTCTGTCTGTGGGAGCGCGAGGGGCTGACCCTGGGGTTGTCCCTGGTCCATCGTCGGGACCGGGCCGAGGATCGGGTGATCATGGCCGTGGCCGAAGCCGTGGCCGTGGTCTGGGGGCTGCCGGCGCACCGGCGCTGAGGCGGCCGTTTTGGCATCATCGCGGGAGAAGGAAGCGCACTTATGGGCGAGACGACGACGCCCGACCAGGGGTTTTTCCCCTGGCGGGTCGCGTGCGGCTTGGCGGCCCTGGTCATGACCCTGGCGGTCATGGCCCTGGCCCAATCGAATCACGACGAGGACGACCCCTCGGCGAACCAGGTCTTTTCCGGCGGCGCGTTCGGCTATGCCGACGCCCAGGGCGAGCAGGTGCTCGTGCCGGTGGAGACGGGGCTGGCTCGGGGCATGAAAGGGTTTCGCAAGGCCGTGGCCGCGCCCGGCCGGGTCGTGCCCCTGAGCTTTGCCGGGGTGCGCCGGGGCGGCGACGCCGACGGCGACGGCGTGGCGGATTTTCACGAGACGCCCGGGGCGCTGTTCGCCGCCGGCGGCCAGGTCGGACCGGGCGGCGACGTGTTCGTGGCCACGGACGGCTTTCTGGCCGAGCGGCAGGTGCTCGGGGTGAGCCCCCTGGACGGCCGGGAGTGTCCGGCCCGGCTGCGGGGGGCGTTGTCCGCCCGGGCCGGGCGGCCCGTGCTGTGGTGCCGTCAGGTGGCCTCGGTGGAGGGCGGCGGCGTGCTGTCCCTGGCCCGGTTCGCGCCCAGGGGGCGCGACGAGCTGGCGACGCTGACCTACGCCGACTCCCGGGAACTGGTTTTTCTGGACTACCCGGCCACGGCAGATCCCGGCGGCACCTGGCGCGAGGACGACGGGGGGGAATTTCCCGTGGCCGGCTACACGCCGCTTTTCGCCTTCCGCACCGCCGGCGGCCTGGAGCTGGCCGTGCGCGTGAGCGGCGGGGAAGGAGCGGCCATGGACCTCTACCGCCAGGACGGCGAGACGTTCGTGCCGTTCGTCGCCGCTTCCCGGACGCGGCCTTAGCGGCATCGAGAGGCCGCCGTCCGACCGCGACGCCTTCCCGCCCCGCCCCGGCGCGCCGGGGAGGCGTCGCCGACCGTTCCCGGAGGCCTCATGTACGACGACGTCAAATATCTGCTGTACGTGCTGTGCGCCGTGGGCGCGGGCGTGGCCTTGCTCGAGGTCTTCCGCCGCCGCCGGTGCGGCGGCATGTCCATTGCCCAGCGGACCCTTTTCGCCACCAATTTCGGGTTCTTCACCACCCTCTACACGTTCTTTCTGGGCTTTGCCGTGGTCTCGCTGTGGCAGGACTACAACCATGCCGACGCGGCCATCACCAACGAATCGGACCTGCTCGTGGTGGAATACCGCCTGTCCTTGACCATGCCCGGAACGGACGAGCTGCGTCGGTCGCTGCTCGACTACGTCACCTTCGTCGCCGGCGAGGGCTGGAAGAACATGCGGGAGGGCAAACCCACGGACGGGGCCGACGCCCTGTACGAGCGCATCTGGGAGCGGCTGCAGACCGCCGACCCGCGCGGCGGCGTCAGCCACAGCGTCTATGTCGTCATGCTCAACCAGCTGATCAATTTGAACAAATTGCGGCATCAGCGGCTGTTGTTCATCAACGGCAACCTCTATTCGCCCATCTGGGCCATCATCTACATGGGCGTGGCCTTCACCGTGGCCGGGTTCTATTTCCTGGACACCGACCATCGGACCAGCGACCTCTTTTTCATGCTCATGATGCTGGCCATGGTGCTCGGCAACATCTTTCTGCTCTACGAGCTGGACACGCCGTATTCCGGCATCATCCGCATCGCGCCGGACAAGTTCGCCGGCGCGGCGGCGATGATGCGCAGCCTTGGCGGCCTGTGAGCCGGCCGTGTCCCGGGGAGGGAATCTTGGAAGAACACGACGCGTCGTCCGGTGGGGCGACGCCCACCGAAGTGACCTGGCTGCGCCGGGACGGGTTTTCGGCCATACGGGCCTGGCGGGAGCATCTGGGCGTGTCCCGGGAGGAGCTGGCCCGCCGCCTGGGCGTGACCCCGGCGGCCGTGGCCCAGTTCGAGGCGGCCAAGGCCAGGCCCCGGGCGGCCACCCTGAAAAAGGTCGCCGCCGCCCTGGACGTGGACTGGGAAGTCCTGCGCCAGGACGGCTGACCGGCGGGGCCGGCGGACGGGAAACGAAAACGCGCCGCGCCTCCCGGTCGGAGGCGCAGCGCGCGGAAATCCGTTGCGCTTTGCGGCGTCGTCGTGCGCGTCAGGGCATGACCGGCGTCATGCCGCAAAGCCGGGGCTACTGCTGCGGGTTGAAGACCTGGAAGGTCTTCTTGACCTGGGAGCCGTCCTCGGCCGTGGCGGTCAGGGTCCAGTCGCCGCTGGCCATCTCCCATTCCTTCTCGAAGGTGAAGGTGCAGTTGTATTCCTTGCCCGTGACCACGTCGACCGTGGACTCGGTGTTGAAGACCACGGCGTTTTTCGCCGGATCGATGATGCCGGGCGAGGCCGTGACGACCTTCACCTTGGACGTGCCGCCCTCGGGCTTGAGGGTGCGGAAGCGCATGCCGAAGGTGGTGCCGAGCTTGCGGGGCACGGAGGTGGTGGCCAGCGTCAGGGCGCCGGAGCCGTCGTAGATGCCGTAATCCACGAGGACGATGGTCGGTTCCTGCGGTTTTTCGTCCTTGCCCCCGAAGCCGAAGAAGTTGAGCGTCGAGGAACAGGAAGCCAGAAGCAGGCACAGCATGGGCAATATGGCAAGCAGGCGTTTCACGCGCATCCTCCGGAACGGCCAAGCCGTATGTTCGTTATGTTTGCCCACATGACCCCAAGCGCCGGCGGTGTCAAGGGAGGCCGGGCCGCGTCTCAGGTCCCGGCGGGCTCTCCGAAGCACAGGGCGGCAAGGGGCGTGGTTTCCGCAAAAAAGGCGGCCAGCGCCTCCCGTTGATCCGCCGCAAGACGCAGTCCGGCCACGGGCAACGGCCCGGGACTGCCGCCGTACATGACCACGGCCCGGTCGATGCAGGCCGCGGGCACGAAATCCGCCGTCAGTTGCAACCGGGTGCCCGTGCCTTCCTCGAATGCCGTAAGCGGCCGGGGATAACGCGTTTTTCCCGGCCCGAGCACCAGGTTGCCCGTGCGCGCGAACGTCTCTTCGACCCGGGACGGCGGCACGGCCGCCCATTTGCCGAGCAGCTCGAAAAAGACCGGCCGCAGGGCCAGGTAGTAGAAGGGGTCGAGCTTGAGGGCCGCCGAGGCCCCGGGGACGTTGAGGATCGACGGCGTTTCGGCGTAGCTGCGGCCCAGGGCCCGTTCCAGTCTGGTCAGGGTTTCGGCGTAGTCCACGAGCATGACGGCGCACCTCCACGGTTGCGGGCCGCGTCGAGCAGATGGGCGGACAATCCGCCCAGGTCCCGGGCCGTGCGGCCGAGGACCTCGCGCCAGACCTCGTCGGATTCCATACAGAAATACAGCCCCCGGGTGAAGCCGTGCCGGGCGAGCCTGCCGGCCATGAAACGGAATTGTCGCACGCGAAGGGGACGCACAAGCCGCTTCTTGCCGTCCGCGCCCAGGGTGAATTCCCCGAGCATGTAAAGCGGCAGCTCCCGGCCCTCGGCGGCAAGCCTTCCCGGCAGCTCCGGCAGGCAGCGGAAGGACCCCAGGCTCATGTAGGCGATGTCCGCCGGGCGCAGGTGGTCGAAGATCATGTCCACCACGGCGGCGTAGCCCGCCTCCCAGCCCGGGAAGAAGCAGACCGGGTCGAAGTGCAGGCACACCCGGAAGCCCGCCGCGACGCAGGTCCTCGCCGCGGCCAGGCGCGCCTCCAGGGAGGCGGTGCCGCGTTCCTGGCCGGCCACGATCTCCGGGGCGTTGAGCGACCAGGCCGGCAGCACCCGGTCGGGCCGCGGATCGGCCTCCAGCCAGGAGAGGTCCGCCGTCTTGGACTTGAGCTCCAGGACCACGTTGTCGAACCCCTTGAGAAAGCCCAGGATTTCCCTGGTGTGGCCGGTTATGGGCTCCAGCGCCAGGGAGTCGGCGAACTGGCCCGTGCCCACGCGGAAAAGTCGGCTGCGGTCCCGGCCGAAGGTCCGGCCGAGCTCCTCGAACATGTCCCCGGTGTTGGCGAAGGCCGTGAGCGTCCGGTCCCGGAAATAGGCCCGCAGGATGCAGTAGGAGCAGTCCATGGGGCAGTTCTCGCCGATGTGCACGATCTGGTAGCCGCAGCAGCGGTAGTGGCGCGTGGCCGGGCAGGGGCGCAAAAACCGGCCCTTATGGGCCTTGACGTGCAGGGCTCGGCCGCCCTCCGGGGCCTCGGGCGACGCTTCGCCGGGCGCAAGGACCATCTGTTTCGCCTCCGGCAGGGCGGCGGCCGCCCGCAGCGCCATGGCCGAGCCGGCCACGGCCGCGTCCACGGCGAGCAGGGTGATGTCCCACGGCGCGGCGGTCATGCCGGGTCGTCCTCATGGGCCACGCGCAAAAGGCGCGGCAGCTCGGACGCGGCGGCCATGGCCGCGATGTCGGCGGCGATTTTGGCCAGCTCCTGCGGGCTTCTGGCCGTGGCCGTCACGGTCACGGCGTCGGCCTCGAAGCCCTGGCTCGGCGACAGGCGCGCCTTGCTGCCCTTGGGCGTCACGGCGCGGGAAAGCGACGCGAAGCGGGCCTCCAGGGTGGTGGTGGCCGGATAGCGCGCCCGGCGAAGCGCGGCCAGGACGCCGGCGGCCAGGTCGTTGGGCGAAAGGCCCCGGCCGGGGAGATCCAGCGCGCCGCAGCGGCCGAGAATGGCCGCCGGGGGCTCGCCGGCCAGCCGGGCCGCCTCGACGAGCCAGGTCAGGGCGTTGTCCAGGTTGGCCCGGGACCAGCGCACGGCATGAAAAAGCGGCGCAAGCGCCTGGCGGGAGGCGTCGTCCAGGGCGGCCAGCCGCCCCGCCGCGCCGAGCGGCAGGTTGCCCGAGGCCAGAAGCGCGTCCAGGGACGGCGGCAGGGCCAGCCATTGCCCGACCAGCGCCCGTCTGCGGTCTCCTTCGGGAAAAAGGCGCGGCGCGGCGAGCGCCTCGAAGGCCTCCGGGCCGCCGGCGGCGACGAAGTAGCGCCCGGCGGCCACGGCCATGGCGTCGGTGACCGTTCGGCCCAGGTTGGAGGCCAGGTAGACCGCGCCCAGGCGCAGGGCCTGGGGCAGGGCGGCCAGGTCCGGCTCCATGTCCCGCTCCTCCAGGACCACGGCGGCCAGGGTGCGGCCGCGCCTCTCCCGGAGGGCCAGGGCCCGGCGCGCGCCGGCGGCCAGGATGGGCCGGCCCTCGGCGGCGAAGGCCAGGGCCGGGGTGGTCTGGCCGAGCGTGGCCAGGGAGGCGGTCAGGACGGCGTCCGGCGGCGCGGCCCAGAAAAGGTGAAGGGCATCGAGGTCCAGATCGCGCGGGTGTAAAAAGAGTGGCTGCACGGTGTCGGTTTTATTACGGTTTTCCCGTAGAATTTATGATTTCAAGGAGTTGTCGTCTTGACAAGGGGGTGACGCCTGCCTCAGTATGCCTAATCTCGCGCAAAAGCCAGGGGCCGGCAATGGCCCGAAAAGGCCGGAAATCGCGCCCCGTTCTTTCTCTTGGTTCGCAAAAGACCTCAAGCCGCCTCCCCGGCGGCTGGCCATAGGGCGCTTGCGGGCCGCCGTCCGGCGGTTCCGTCCCGCCATGCGCCTCGCGTCGTCCACGCACGAAACCGCGTGTTTTTTGCGGATGCGCCAATTGCGTCTTTGGGTTGCACACATGTCGGCATGTTGAGCAGTTACCGAACGCGACAACAAGGGAGAAGGGAATGTCGGACAACCTTGCCAGCCAACGCACCTATGCCCTGATCGGCCACGGCGGATGCGGCAAAACCTCGGTGGCCGAAATGCTCCTTTTTACCACCGGAGCCGTGGGGCGCCTTGGCAAGATCGAGGAGGGGACCACGGCGCTCGACTACGAGCCCGAGGAAATCAAACGCCGGGGCAGCACCCAGCCTGGCCTGGCCACCTACCTTTTCAACAAGAACCGGCATTTTCTCCTGGACGTCCCGGGCGACGGCAGCTTCAACGGCGACCTGCCGTTCCTTTTGCGCGCCGTGGACGGCGTCGTGTTCGTGGTGGACGCCGTGGACGGCGTCAAGCCGCTCACCAAAAAGCTCTGGGGCGAGGTCGCCAAGCTCGGCCTGCCCGCCGTCTTTTTCATCAACAAAATGGACCGCGACCGGGCCGACTTCGACATGGCGCTCACCGGCATCCGCGAGAAGCTCGGGGTCAAGACCTACATCCAGAACCTGCCCATCGGCTCCAAGGAGAACTTCAAGGGCGTGGTCAACGTCCTGGAGGGCAAGGCCTACCTTTTCGACGACAAGGGCGGCGTGACCGAGGGCCCGGTTCTCGACGACATGGCCGACGAGGTCGAGACGCTGCGCGAGACCATGGTCGAGGAGATCGCCGTGGCCGACGAGCAGCTCATGGAGCGCTACCTCGAAGGCGAGGAGATATCCACCGAGGAACTGCTGGCCACGGTCCACAAGGCCACCCTTTCTGGCATGCTGTGCCCGGTGTGCTGCGGCGCGGCGCTCAAAAACATGGGCGGCGCGCGCCTTTTGACCGCCGTGGAGAACTTCCTGCCCGGCCCCCTGGAAGGCCCCGGCGGCGCGAAGGTCATCCCCACCGCCGACGGCGGGGAAATCCAGGCTTCCGAGTCCGGCCCGGTGGTGGCCTTCGTGTTCAAGACGCTTTTCGACCCCTTCGCCGGCCAGCTCTCCATGACCCGGGTGCTGTCGGGGACGCTCAATACCAACCAGGACCTGCAAAATCCCGTCACCGACACCCTGGAGCGCGCCGGGCAGATCCTTTTGCCGCTGGGCAAGGAAACCGTCATCTCCAAGGAGCCGGCCGGCCCGGGCGCCATCGTGGCCCTGGCCAAGCTCAAGGACACGGCCACGGGCAACACCCTGTGCGACCCGAAAAAGCCCGTGATCGTGCCCGCGCCGGTCCTGCCGCCGCCCATGATCTCCTACGCCCTGGCCCCGGCCGAGAAGGGCGACGAGGACAAGGTCTTCGCGGCCATGTCCAAGCTTTTGGACGAGGACATCACGCTGTCCATCACCCGTGACGAGGAGACGGGCGACATTCTCCTTTCCGGCATGGGCCAGACGCATCTGGAGACGGCCGTGGAGAAGGCCAAGCGCCGCTTCAAGGTGAGCCCGGTGCTCAAGGCCCCGAAGATTCCCTACCGCGAGTCGGTCAAGGGCAAGGTCGAGGTCCAGGGCCGGCACAAGAAGCAGACCGGCGGGCGCGGCCAGTTCGGCGACTGCTGGATCCGCATGGAAGGCCAGCCGCGCGGCGGCGGCTACGAGTTCGTGGACGCCATCGTGGGCGGGGCCATCCCGCGCCAGTACATCCCGGCCGTGGACAAGGGCGTGGTGGAGTCCGCGGCGCGCGGCTACCTCGCCGGCTATCCCATGGTGGACTTCAAGGTGACGCTTTACGACGGCACCTTCCACACCGTGGACTCGTCGGAAATGGCGTTCAAGATCGCCGGGTCCATCGCCTTCAAGGCGGCCTGCGAGAAGCTCAAGATCTCGCTGCTCGAACCCATCGTGCTGGTGTCCGTGAGCTGCCCGGACGAATACATGGGCGACATCATCGGCGACCTGTCCAGCCGGCGCGGCAAGGTGCTGGGTTCGGACTCCACCGGCGGCATCACCGAAATCCAGGCCCACGTGCCCATGGCCGAGATGCAGGAATACGCCAAGACCCTGAGTTCCATGACCGGCGGCCAGGGAGCCTTCACCATGGCCTTCGACCACTACGAGGAATGCCCGCCGCCCATCGCCGAAAAGGTGATCGCGGAGAGCAAGAAGAAGGAAGAGTAAGACAGAAAAGGAGTGCGGGCGTTATACTTCATAACGCCCGCACTATTGCTTTGTAAATTGCAAATGAACATTGTAAAAAAGCTGATATCGCAGTTTGTTTTTATTTTAATAACCCTTGGTGGTGCTCTTTTAATCTGGGAGTATTGGCAAAAGGAAAACAAATCTCTGACTGTTAATGTTGATTCAAATGTTGCTATTGCGTCTTTGGGAAGCAATAAGATTGACGGGCTTGAGCTTTTGTACAAGGCAAGGCCTATAGACTCTCTGACGATTATAGAGTTGACGTTTTTGAATAACGGGAACGCACCAATAAGGCCAGATGATATTATTGATAATATACGAATACACTTCGCTGGCGATATCGTCATAAAGCCAACTATTATTAAGGTCAGCCCAAAGCAATTGAATCCAGAATTTTCAATAACAAACAATAATTCTGTATCGCTTGAAAAATTGCTTTTAAATCCAGATGATTATTTCACTGTTAAATTTTATGTAACTAATTTTTCAGGATATTTTTCAGAAGACTTAGTCGAAGGAAGAATATCCGGTGTGAAACGAATAAATATCGTTGACAAGGTGAATAAGAAAGAATTGAGCGCATGGTCGATCGCTTCACTTGTAAGTCTAGGTGCTGCGCTAATTACTCTTTTAAGTACTGTAAGCGAAAAATTTTCAAAATATATAGCATTAATTATCTCGCTGATGATTGCATCAAATAAACATTTAAAAAAATCATCGAATGATAGTAACTCTAGTTAGTGTTTTTTGTTTTCTAATATGGCTCATATCCTACTTATCGACGACGACGCCATCCTGAAGGAGACCTTCGGGGCGCTCATGGGGCGTCTGGGGCATGGCCTGACCTGGGCCGGGTCGCTGGCCGAGGGTCGGGAGGCGCTCGCCCAGGGCCGCTTCGACGTGGTGCTCCTCGATCTGCGGCTGCCGGACGGCTACGGCCTGGACCTGCTGCCCGATCTTCGGGCCGCGCCGGGGTCGCCGGAGATCATCATCGTCACCGCCCAGGACGATCCCGAGGGCGCGGCCCTGGCCATCAAATCCGGGGCCTGGGACTACATCCAGAAGCCGCTGACCCCAAACCGCGTCACCCTGCCGCTCACGCGCGCCCTGGAATACCGTGCCCAGAAGGCCGCCCGCCGGCCCCGCGCCGCGCTCAAGCGCGAAGGCATCATCGGCATGGGGCCGTCCATGGAATCCAGCCTGGACCTCGTGGCCCAGGCCGCCGATTCCGACGCCTCGGTGCTCATCGCCGGCGAGACCGGCACGGGCAAGGAACTTTTCGCCCGGGCCATACACGCCAACTCCTCGCGCGCCACCAACAACTTCGTGGTGGTGGACTGCGCCGCCCTGCCCGAGACGCTGGTCGAGAGCGTGCTCTTCGGCCACGTCAAGGGCGCGTTTACCGACGCGGACCGCGACCGCGACGGGCTTTTCAAGCTGGCCGACGGCGGCACGCTCTTTCTCGACGAGATCGGCGAGCTGTCCCAGGGCATACAGAAGACGTTCCTGCGCGTGCTCCAGGACGGCCGTTTCCGCCCCGTGGGCTCCAAAAACGAGCTGCAAAGCGATTTCCGGCTCGTGTCCGCCACCAACCGCGACCTGTCGGTCATGGCGGCGGGCGGGGTGTTCCGCGAGGACCTGCTGTACCGGCTGCGCACCATCGTCATCACCCTGCCGCCGCTGCGGCAGCGGGTCGAAGACATACGCCCCCTGGCCCTGCACTACATGAACCGTTTTTGCGAGCGCTACCGGCTGCCGGTCAAGGGCGTGGCGGAGGAGTTCCTCCAGGCCCTTTGCGCCTACACCTGGCCGGGCAACGTGCGGGAGCTCGGCAGCACCATGGAGCGGGTGGTGCTGGCCCATCGCGGCGAGCCCATGCTCTACCCCAAGCACCTGCCCGACGAGATCCGCATCCAGGTGCTGCGCGCCGGCGCGGCCTGCGAACCCTCGGCCCGCGAGACCGCGCCGGGCGGCCATGCCGTGCCGGCCTGGAAGGAGTACCGCCGCCGCGCCCTGGACTCGGCCGAGGAGACCTACCTGCGCGAACTGCTGACCGCCTGCGGCGGCAACGTGGTCCGCGGCGCGAAGCTCAGCGGCCTTTCGCCGTCGCGGCTCTACGACCTCTTTCGCAAGTACAACCTGCCGACCAGGGCCTAGCCCGGTCTCTTTCGATATTTCCGGGAAGACCGAATCAGTCAGCTGTATCGGCCGTGAAGCGCGAGCGCGAGGCGGGAGCGCCTTGCCAGGGCCGCGCCCCTGCCGTACCGTCCGGGCATGGACATGCCCATCCTGACGCTCAAGAACAACGAGGAAAGACGCCTTCGCGCCGGACACCTGTGGGTGTTCAGCAACGAGGTGGACACGAAGAAAACGCCCCTGACCGCCTTCGCGCCGGGCCAGGCCGCCGTGGTCACGGCCTCGCGGGGCCGGCCACTGGGCGTGGTCACGGTGAGCCCCGGCTCGCTCATCTGCGCCCGGGTCATGGACCGCGACCCGGACACGCGCCTGGACGTGGACTTCGTTCGCGGCCGCCTGCGCGACGCCCTGGCCTTGCGGGAGCGCTTCTACGCCACGCCCCATTACCGGCTGCTTTTCTCCGAAGGCGACCACCTGCCCGGGGTGGTGCTCGACCGCTACGGCGACGTGGTCGTGGGCCAGTTGACCACCACCGGGGCGGAAGCGCTGCGCGAGGTGATCCTCGAGGCGGTGGTGGCCGAGCTTTCGCCGCGTGCCGTCATCTGGCGCAACGACACGGCCTCGCGCGAGCTGGAAGGCCTGCCGCGCCTGGTGCAGACGGTCTACGGCGACGCGCCCGAGAGGCTCGAAATCGACGAGGAGGGCACGCGCTTCGCCGTGCCGGCGTTTGGCGGCCAGAAGACCGGCTGGTTCTACGACATGCGCGAGAACCGCACTTCGTTGTGCCGGCTCGTGGCCGGCCGCAGCGTGCTCGACCTTTTCGCCTATGCCGGAGCCTTTTCCGTGCGCGCAGCCCGGGCCGGGGCGGCCTCGGTCGTGTGCCTGGACTCCTCGGAGGCGGCCCGGGCCATGGCCGAGGAGAACGCCGCAAGAAACGGCCTGGCCGGCAAGGTGGAAACCGTGCGCGCCGACGCGGCGGCGTTCCTGGAGGAATGCGCCGCCTCGGGGCGGACCTTCGACGTGGTGAGCCTGGACCCGCCGGCGCTGGTCAAGCGCAAGAAGGACCTGGAGGCGGGGCTCAAGGCCTACGAGCGCCTCAACCGCCTGGCCATGGACGTCCTGGCCGACGACGGCATCCTCATGACCTGCTCCTGCTCCCAGCACGTGGACGCCTGGGAGCAGCGCCGGGTGGCGCTGCGGGCGGCCAACGCCGCCGGCCGGCGGGCCCAGGTCCTGGCCCAGGGCCGCCAGGGCCCGGACCACCCGGCCCATCCGGCCATGGCCGAGACCGAATACCTCAAGTCCTTCACCCTGCGCCTGCTGCGGGTGTAGGCGCAAAAGCCCCTTGCCCGGCCTGTCCGCCCGGCCCCGGGGTCGGGCGGAGCGGACGTCGGGGAAGGACAGGCCGCCTTGCCTAAACTCCGTGAGGTCCTAATAGATACGATGGGGAGAATCGGTTTCCCCTTGCCCGGTCCGCAACCGGAGGGAACGTATGCTATCTTGGACCATCACGTTTCTTATCATCGCCCTGATCGCCGGCATCCTCGGATTCACCGGCATCGCCAGCACGGCCGCGGGCATCGCCAAGATCCTCTTTTTCATCTTCCTGGTGCTGTTCCTGCTTTCCATGATCCAGCGGCTGTTCTGACGCTTCCGAAACGACGAAAACGCCAAGCGCCCCCTGGCCGGCGACGTTCGCGGCCAGGGGGCGCATGCATTCGGGCGGCGAGGCTCAATCCAGGCCCGATTCGTCCTCTCCGGCGTCCGGACGCGGCGCGGCGGCTTCCCACAGGGCTTCCAGCACCTCCTCGACCCCTGCGCCGGTCAGGGCGGACATGAAAAGCACCCGGCGGCCGTCGTCGGCCACGGCCGCCTTGCGCGCGGCCAGCTCCTCCGGGGACAGCAGGTCGATCTTGTTGACCACCCGCAACTGGGGCCGCTCGGCCAGCTTTTCGTCGAAAAGGCGCAGCTCCTCGTTCACCACGTCGAAGGCCTCGAACACGCCCTCGGGCGAGGCGTCCTCGGCCGAGACCACGTGCAGGAGCAGCCGCGTGCGCTCCACGTGGCGCAGGAACCGGTGGCCCAGGCCATGCCCCAGGTGCGCGCCCTCGATGAGCCCCGGAATGTCGGCCAGGATCAGCCGGTCGCCGTAGTCGTTTTCGATCACCCCGAGGTTGGGGGTGAGCGTGGTGAAGGGGTAGGCCGCGATCTTGGGCCGGGCGCGGCTGACGGCGGCGATGAAGGTGGACTTGCCGGCGTTGGGCAGCCCGATGATGCCGACGTCGGCCAGCACCTTGAGCACCAGCCGGATGCGGCGTTCCTCGCCGGGCTCGCCGGGCTGGGCGAAGCGCGGCGTGCGCATGGTGGCCGAGGCGAAATGCAGGTTGCCCTTGCCGCCGCGCCCGCCCCGGCAGGCCACGAAGCTCTGGCCCGGGGCGGTCAGGTCGGCCAGCAGGCGCGCCTCGTCCTCCGGGGCGTCCTCCTCGGCGATCAGGTCCGGATTTTCCTCGAAGTCCGGGGCCTCGCGCACGAAGCCGTGCTCGTCCACCACCAGGCCTTCGATCTCGCCGTCGTCGTCCGGGCTTTCCTCGGGCTCCGGGGCGGCGTTGAGCGCGGGCAGCTCGTAGAGCTCGGTGCCCACGGGCACGTGGATGACCAGATCCTCGGCGGCCCGGCCGTTCTTCTGGCGGCCCATGCCGCCTTCGCCGTTTCTGGCCTCGTAGATGCGCCGCAGGCGCAGGTCGTACAGGGTCAGCAGGTCGGGGTCGGCCGTGAAGACGATGTCGCCGCCCTTGCCTCCGTCGCCGCCGTCCGGGCCGCCCCGGGGAATGAACTTCTCGCGGCGAAACGACACCGCGCCGCGGCCGCCCTTGCCCGAGCGGACCACGATCCAGGCTTCGTCGACAAAACGCATGGGAAAAACCTCCGGGGGCAACCCCCTCGTGATCTGTCTGTGGTATGGGGAAAAACGTTTTTCCCGCCGTCGCCGGCCCGCGTGGTCCCGCCACCGGGCGGTTTCTCAGGGATACTGCCGGGCCAGGGGGCAGCGCTTGCAGGCCGCCTGGGGAATCTCGTAGCCCAGTCCGCGCCGTTTCACCAAGGGGCGTCGACGAAAAAAATGGGGGGCTCTGTGGGAGCCCCCGCGCGGGAGATGAAGGAGAGGTCAGAACAATAGGGAGGTATTGTCTGCTCTGCCTGTATGAATCCAAAAAACATGCCAATTTGTTTTTCCAGGGTATTTTTTAATTACTCTGTATTATCGATAAGTTAATGTTTACAGAAAGGGCAGTGCCAGAAGGCGGAATTGTCCATTTTTACGGTAAAACAATAATGATTGCGGAAAAAGAAGACGCTTCGCCCCGGGCGGAGGGCGCTTGTACGGCATGCCCGCGATTTTGCCAAGTCGGCATGCCCCGGGAGCGCAGGGAGATTTCGCGCCGCATCGGGCGATCTGGACTTTTGGTTCGTGCGGAGGCACCTTTTCTCCGAACCGATGGTGGGGGAACGCCGCGCCTGGGAGAAACGGCTTCGAGTGGAGCGGCGGACCCGGCCGCGAGCCCTGGCCGGCGGCTCCATGGCCCGCGCAGGCCGAAAAAGGGGACCCATGGGCGGATTGTATCTGGGCGAGGAACGGTTCACGCCGGTCGATCTGCCGGCGTACTGCTCCCGGGTGGGGTACGACGGGCCAAGGGAGCCCACGCTGGAGGTGCTTCGCGAACTGCACCGCCTGCACCCGGCGTCCATCCCGTTCGAGGCGTTGGACGTGTTCCTGGGCGAGGACGTGGCCATCGACCCGGAGGCGGTGGACGCCAAGCTCCTCGCCGGGCGGCGCGGCGGCTACTGCTTCGAGCAGAATTCCCTGTTCCTGCGGGCGCTGCGCAGCCTGGGCTTCCGGGCGGATCCCCTGATCGCCCGGTCGCGCTGGAGGCGGCCCCTGCACGAGGTGGCCGTGCGCACGCACATGGCCGTGCGCGTGCGCCTGGAGGCGGGCGACTGGCTGGCCGACGTCGGCTTCGGCGCGTGCATGCTCTCGGCCCCGTTGCGCCTGGAGATGGGGCGCGTCCAGGAAACCCGCCACGAACCGGCGCGCCTGACGGAGGTGGACGGGGAACTGCGCCTGGAGCGGCTGCTTGGCGGAATCTGGACGCCGATCTGCGATCTGGTCCCCGCCCCCCAAACCTATGCGGACATCGCGGCGGCGAACTGGCTCATCGCCAACCACCCGGCCTCCGCCTTCCGCCGGCATCTCGTGATGAGCCGCACCCGGGACGACGTGCGCCACGTGCTGGTGGACGCCCGGCTCACCATCCGCCGCCCGGGCGTCCCGGTCGAGCACAGGATGCTCGGGGCCGACGCCTTCGAACGCTGCCTGCGGGAGGATTTCGGCCTGCCGTTCCTGGAGCGCTGGCGACCGGCCCTGGCGGCCCTGGCCTCGCCCGCGTCGCGGTGACGCCCTACAGCCCGAAGGGCCGCAGCACGCGGTCCAGCACGCCCTGCACCTTGGAGATGGCCACGCCGTAGTTGGTGACCGGCACGCCCCGGCGCGCGCATTCCCGGACGCGCCGGACCATTTCCATGCGGCCGAGCATGCACGAGCCGCAGTGCACCACCAGGGCGAAGCGCTCGAGGTTGTCGGGAAAGTCGTGGCCGGCGTGGACCTCGAAGCGCAGGTCCCGGCCCGTGTACTGGGAAATCCAACGGGGAATCTTCACCCGGCCGATGTCGTCGGCCTGGACGTGGTGGGAGCAGGCCTCGGCCATGAGCACCGTGTCGCCGTCGGCCAGCTTGTCGATGGCCGCCGCGCCGGCGACGAGGGTGGGCAGGTCGCCCTTGTAGCGGGCGAAGAGCGTGGAGAAGGTGGTCAGCGGCACGTCGTCGGGCACGTCGCCCGCCACCTTGAGGATCACCTGGGAGTCGGTGACGACCAGGGCCGGCGGACGGCGCATGTTTTCCAGCGCCGCTTCCAGTTCGCGCTCCTTGACCACCACGGCCGCGCCGTCGCCGTCGAGGATCTCGCGCAGCACCTGCACCTGCGGCAGGATGAGCCGGCCCTTGGGCGCGGCCAGGTCGATGGGCACCACGCACACCACGGTGTCGCCCTCGCCGAAGAGGTCGCCGCACAGCACCGGCTCGCGCAGGGCCTCGGCCGGGGCCAGGGCGATGACGGCCTCCTTGACGGCCACGGCTCCCTGGCCGGTGGCGGCGCTGGCCACGGCGAAGGGCACGCCGGCGTCGCGGCACCAGGCCAGGTCGGCCTGGCGCGGCGCGGCCAGGTCGGCCTTGTTGAAGACCAGAAGGAAGGGAATCTCCAGGCGTCGGATGTCGGCGACGACGCCGCGCTCGGCGTCGCCCAGGCCCGTGGCGGCGTCCACCACCACCACGGCGATGTCCGTGCGCCAGAGCACCTTGCGGGTGGCGGCCATGCGCAGGGCCCCGAGCTCGCCCGTGTCGTCGAGTCCGGCGGTGTCGTAGAAGGTCACGGGCCCAAGCGGCAGCAGCTCGTAGGGCTTGGCCACGGGATCGGTGGTGGTGCCGGCCACCTCGGAGACGATGGCCACGTCCTGGCCGGCGATGGCGTTAAGTAGCGACGACTTGCCGGCGTTGGTGCGCCCGACCAGGGTGATGACCAGCCTGACCCCGCGCGGGGCCTTGCTGCCTTCGGATTCAGCCATGACGTCTCCTTTTGGACCCGCCCACGGACGTGGAGGGCACGCGCCCCACGCGGCGCACGGCGGCGCGTGCGGCTTCCAGGCGCGCGGCGGCATCGGCGCGCAGGGCGTTTTTCCCGGGATAGATGGCGTAGTCGCCGCCGACGGTCTCCGGAGTGAGCGAGGGCATGACGACGTTGGCCCCGACGGTGAGCCCCTGCTCACGCGCGCCGTCGCGCAGGGCATTGAGGGCCGAGGTCGAGGGGATGTTGGCCAGGGGGTTTAAAAGCCGCAGCACGGCCATGGCCCGGAAGGCGGTCAGCACCGAGCCCGGGGGCGCGTCGCCGCAGGGCGTGTCCGGGCTCGGCACGAAGGGGCCCACGGCGATCATGTCGAGGTCGAGCTCGGACAGGCGCATCAGGTCGCTGGCCAGGATGTCCGGGGTCATGCCCGGCAGGTCGGTGATGATGCCCGAGCCCACCTCGTAGCCGGCCTTGCGCAGGGATTCGACCCGGGCCAGGCGGTCGGCGAGCCTGAGCCCCGGCCGGGACTTGGCGTAGAGCGCCTCGTCAAAGGTCTCGACCTTGAGCAGGTAGCGGTCCGCACCGTGCTCGCGCCAGTAGAGGACGTCGGATTCGGGCCGGTCGCCGAGAGAGAGCGTCACGGCCACGTCGGCGATCTCCTTGGCCCCGGTCACCACGCGGGCGATGTCCTCGCGGGAATAGCTGTAGTCGTCGCCGGACTGGACGACCACCGTGCCCAGCGACAGTTCCCGGGCGAGCGCGGCGCAGGCGAGGATCTCCTCCACGGCGAGCCGGTAGCGGTGGACCTTGCGGTTGGCCCGGCGCAGGCCGCAATAGCGGCAGTTGTTGACGCAGTGGTTGGAGAATTCGATGACGCCGCGCAGGTAGACCTCGTCGCCGAAATTCTGGCGGGTCAGGGCGTCGGCGGCGGAGAAAAGCCCGGCGTCGTCCGCCCCGGAGAGCAGTTGGGAAATCTCGGAAGGGCGCATGGAGGCTCCTCGGGCGTCAGGCCAGGCGGCGGGCGGCGCTTCGGGCGGCCACGCACTCGCACACCAGCCGGTAAGCCCCCTTGGTCGCCGGGTCAAGGACGTCCGGCGAGACGTCGTCCTCGGCCCGGGAGAGCAGGTCCTCCACGTCCGCCGTCACGGCCAGCCACAATCCCAGGGGCGCGGGCACGGGCCCGTGGAGGTAGTGGCCGGCCAGGATCGTGTCGCCGACGAGCAGGATGGGGGCCAGGGGCAGGCAGGGGGTGCGGAAAAGGCGCACGTGGCCGGGATGGCGCGCGGCCAGGTCGTCGCAAAAGGCGGTCGAGACGCCGAACTCCCGGCGCAGGGTCACCTCGGGCAGGCCCCGGCGCAGGACCTGGCGGAATTCGTCCCAGTAGGCCGCGCCGGCGGCCGGATCGAAGCTCACGACGTCCAGGCGCGTGAACCGGGGCCGCGACAGCGCCGCCTCGAGGGCGTCGGCCATGGCCCGGTCCCTGGCGAAATTGGAATACACGGCGGCGTGGAAAAAAAGCCGGTCCGCCCCAGCCACCAGCTCCGGCAGCCGCGCCTCCCCCAACCCGGCATGGACCCGAATCTCCCCATATTCCATCACTCGCCTCCCTTTCCTCCCCCCGTCGGGGGGGTCCGGGGGGAATCATTCCCCCCGGTGGGGAGGTCCAGGAGGGGCGGCGCCCCTCCTGGCCGCCGGAGGCCCTCATAGTCTCCTTCCTCGTACCCGAGCTTGCGCATGCGCCTGGGGGAGAGCAGCGCCTGGGCCGCGTCGCGGGGCAGGACGCCCGAGGCGTCCAAGTGGTCGGCGAGCGGCAGGCCCTTGGCGTCGGCCTCGGCCAGGAGATGGGAGACGCGCTCGTAGCCGAGCGCCGGCACGAGCACCGTGGCCAGGGCGTGGCTTTTCTCCACGAGCTGCCGGCAGCGCTCCGCGTCGGCCGTGATGCCGGCCACGCACTTGTCCGCGAAGACGCGGGCGGCGCTGGCGAGCAGGCGCAGGGACTCCAGCAGGGCGTGGGCCAGAAGCGGCAGGAACTGGTTGATCTGGAGCTGGCCCAGGCCCGCGACCAGGGTCACGGCCTGGTGGTTGGCCATGACGCGAAGGGCCACCTGGCCCACGCACTCCGGCACCACCGGATTGACCTTGCCCGGCATGATGGACGAGCCGGCCTGGAGCGCGGGCAGGCGGATCTCGCCCAGGCCCGTGGCCGGGCCGCTGGCCAAAAGGCGCAGGTCCGAGGAGATTTTGAGCAGGTTGGCGGCGAAGGCCGACAGGATGCCCGAGACCTCCACGAAGGGGTCGGCGTTGGCCGTGGCGTCCACCAGGTTCTCGGCCCGCGACAGCGGCAGGCCGGTCAGCAGGCGCAGGTGCTCCACGGCCCGGAAGATGAACTCGCGCGGCGCGCCAAGCCCCGTGCCGATGGCCGTGCCGCCGAGGCTCACCTGCTTGATGCGCTCGCGGCACTTGAAGATGCGCCAGCGGTCGCGCGAGACGGCCTCGGCGAAGGCCCCGAACTCCATGCCGAGCGTCAGCGGCACGGCGTCCATGCACTCGGTGCGCCCCACCTTGACCACCTGGCCGAAGGCGGCCTCCTTTTCCTGGAAGGCCTCCTGGAGCCGGGCCGTGGCCGCTTCCAGGTCCTTGAGCAGGGTGAGCGCGGCGACCCTAAGGGCCGTGGGATAGGTGTCGTTGGTGGACTGGTGCAGGTTGACGTGGTCCAGGGGCGACAGGAAGGCGTAGTCGCCGGGCCGGCGGCCGAGGAGCTCCAGGGCGCGGTTGGCCACCACCTCGTTGACGTTCATGTTGGTCGAGGTGCCGGCCCCGCCCTGGTAGGGGTCCACCGGGAACTGGTCGGCGTGCGCGCCGCCGGCGATCTCGCGGCAGGCGGCGACGACGGCTCCGGCCCGGGCGGGGTCGAGGCCGCCGAGCTCCAGGTTGGCCTGGGCGCAGGCCGCCTTGACCAGGGCGTAGGCTTTTATGAATTCGGGAAAGAGGCGCTGGCCGGAGATGGGAAAATTTTCCGCCGCCCGCAACGTGTGTATGCCGTAAAGGGCGCCCTCGGGGAGCGTCAACGCTCCCAGGGCATCGCTTTCCTGTCGCATGACCGACTCCCCAAGTGGCGACCCAATGCGCCCGCGAAGGACCGGACCATCCGGCCGCGCCGCGAACGCTGCGGCGGCATTGGTAGCATAGAGCCTGACAAAGATCATGTGGCGCTGACGGGGCTGCCCCGGCGGCCGGGCTCGTCGGCGCGGGGGAGGAGAAGAAAAGATGCCTCCGGCGGCCGGGGGGCATGAGGCCCCCCGGACCCCCTCGCCTGCTTGGCCGGATGGAAGTCCGTCGGCAGGCGGTTGTCCGTCGGTGGGGCCGGAATTTCCCCCGCTGCTGCCGCCGCTTCGCGGCAGGCTCAGCAGGGAAAATTCCGGCCCCACAGGGCCGTCGCCCCTTCGGGGCGAATTCTTGGAATTTTTGCTTTGAAAGCCTCTTAAAGGCAATCAAGGAATTTTTTTACAAGACTTCTTAAGATGCGGCGCTTCGCCGCTGGCGCCCGTGG
>NZ_JARKOZ010000061.1 GCF_029978005.1 Solidesulfovibrio sp.
GCAAAGCCGGCCAGCACGTCCGGGCCAATTCCCTGACCCCGGGCGCCAGCGGCGAAGCGCCGCATTTTAAGATGACTTGGGTGAAAAGAGGGCTTTGGAATTATGCCTCTTCTCCTTCGTCTTCCGGGTAGACGGCTTCCAGGGACGCCCGGAAGGCGGCGAAACGGCCTTCGCGGATGGCCTGGCGGGCGCGCTCCATCATCTGGGAGAAAAATGTCAGGTTGTGCAGGGTGTTGAGCCGGTACGACAAGAGCTCCCTGGCGATGTAGAGATGGCGCAGATAGGCCTTCGAAAAGGTCCGGCAGGCGTAGCAGGGGCAGTCGGGATCGAGTGGGGAGTCGTCCTCGCGGTATTCGGCCCGCTTGATGTTGACCTTGCCTTTGGTGGTGAAAAGCGTCCCGTTTCGGGCGTTTCGCGTGGGCAGCACGCAGTCGAACATGTCTATGCCGGCGGCCATGCCGGCGAGCAGATCGCGCGGCGCGCCCACGCCCATGAGGTAGCGCGGCTTGCCGGACGGGAGCAGGGGGGCGGCGTCGCCCAGGATGTCGTACATCTCGGCCCGGCTCTCGCCCACGGACAGCCCGCCCAGGGCGTAGCCCTCGAAGTCCAGGTCGATGAGCTGCCGGGCGCTTTCGGCGCGCAGGTCCTTGAAGAAGCCGCCCTGGACGATGCCGAAGAGCAGTTGCCCCCGGTCGCCGGCCGGATGGGCCTGCCGGCAGCGCGCCGCCCAGCGGGTGGTCAGGCCCAGGGATTTCTCCGTGTAGGCCCGGTCAGCGCCATAGGGCACGCATTCGTCGAGCACCATCATGACGTCGGAGCCCAGGTTGCGCTGGATGGAGACGACTTTTTCCGGCGAAAAGAGGTGCTTGGAGCCGTCGATGTGCGAGGAGAAGGTCACGCCTTCCTCGGTGATGCGGCGAAGCCCCGACAGGCTGAAGACCTGGAAGCCGCCGGAATCGGTCAATATCGGCCCGTCCCAGCCCATGAAGCGGTGCAGGCCGCCGAGCCTGGCCACCAGTTCGTCGCCCGGGCGCAGGTAGAGGTGGTAGGTGTTGCCGAGGATGATCTGCGCCTTGAGGTCGCGCAGATCCGTGGGGCACAGGCTTTTGACCGTGCCCTGGGTGCCCACGGGCATGAAGACGGGGGTGTCGATCTCGCCGTGGGCCGTGGTCAGCCGTCCGGTCCTGGCCGAGCCGTCGCCGGGGCCAAGGACAAAAGTTCCTGGTACGTTCATGTGCCATGATATAAGCAATTTTTCTCCGGGACTCAACGCTTCCCCAAGGAGCCTCCATGTCCGAATCCGAAAGCCTTGCGGTGTATCGCCACCGCCTGGCCGTGGCCCGGGGCGACGCCCCGGCCGACCTGCTGGTCAGAAACGCCCGTGTGCTCAACGTCCTGTCCGGCGAGATCCACACGGCCGATGTGGCCGTGGCCGAGGGCGTCGTGGTAGGCTTTTCCGGCCGCGAGGCCCGGCGCGTGTTCGAGGCCGACGGGCGCTACCTGTGCCCGGGGTTCATCGACGGCCACATCCACATCGAATCGACGCTCCTTTCGCCGCCGGTCTTCGCCCAGGCCGTGGCTCCCCACGGCACCTGCGCCGTCGTCAGCGACCCCCACGAGATCGCCAACGTGCTGGGGCTTTCCGGCATCGAATACATGCTGGCCTGCAGCCGCGACCTGCCCGTGACCTGCTATTTCATGATGCCCTCGTGCGTGCCGGCTACGACCATGGCCACTTCCGGGGCGCGGCTCGGGGCCGTGGACGTGGCGGCCATGCTCGCGCGCTATCCCGACCGCATCCTGGGCTTGGCCGAGGTCATGAACTATCCCGGCGTAGTGGCCGGCGACGAGGACATGCTGCGCAAGTTGCGCGCCGCCCAGGGCAAGGTCGTGGACGGCCACGCCCCGGGCCTGACCGGCCGGGCGCTCGACGCCTACGTCACGGCCGGGCCGGGCTCGGACCACGAATGCACGGAGCTGGAGGAGGCCCGGGAGAAGCTGCGCCGGGGCCTGCACGTCATGATCCGCCAGGGCAGCACCGAGCAGAACCTGGATACGCTCATCGAGCTGGTCACGGCGGAGAACAGCGCCCAGTTTTCGTTGGTCAGCGACGACCGCGACCCGGTGGACCTGAGCCGGGAAGGGCACCTCAACGCCCTGGTGCGCCAGGCCGTGGCGCGCGGCGTGCCGCCCCTTCGGGCCGTGGCCATGGCCTCCATCAATCCGGCCCGCTATTTCGGCCTGCGCCGCCGGGGGGCGGTGGCCCCGGGCTTCCGGGCGGACTTCATGCTCGTGGACGACTTGTCCTCCTTTGCCATTTCCGACGTCTTCCTGGCCGGCCGGCACCTCGGCGACTGGGAGTTCGCCGACCATTCCTGCCTGACGCCGCCCCGGGCCATGCGCGTCGGCGGCGAGCTGACCGAGGCCGGCCTGGCCATTCAGGCGATCGGGGCGCGCCACCGCGTCATCGCCCTTGTTCCGGGCCAGATCGTCACCGAGGAACGCGTGGTCGACGCCTGCATCCGCGACGGCCTGGCCGTGGCCGACCCATCGCGCGACCTCGCCAAGCTGGCGGTCATCGAGCGCCACAAGGCCACGGGCAACCTGGGCCTGGGGTTCGTCTCCGGACTCAAGCTCAAGCGCGGGGCCGTGGCCGGCACGGTGGCCCACGACGCCCACAACCTGATCGTGGCCGGGGTAAGCGACGCGGACATGGCCCTGGCGGCCCGCACGCTCATGGTGTCGGGCGGCGGCTTCGCCGTGGTCGCGGACGGCAAGGTGCTCGCCCAGGTGCGCCTGCCCGTGGCCGGGCTCATGAGCGACGCGCCGCTGGAGGTTGTCACGGCGCAGCTCGCGGCCCTGGGCGAGGCCTACCGGCAGGTGTCGGAAAACGCGCCCGACGCGCCGGCCCATCCGTTCATGGCCATGTCCTTTCTGTCCCTGGAGGTGATCCCGTCGCTCAAGCTCACGGACCAGGGACTTTTTGACGTCACGACCTTTTCCCGGGTCGGCTTGTTCGTGTAGCCCTGGCAAGCGGAATAAATCGAATTGTAATACATTATGTGTTTCAATTTATGTCACATATCGTCATCGAAACACTGGCTTTCTCAGGCTAAAGGGACGGAGAGGCGACGCGACCGGGGCCATCGGGCAAAAATAAACTTCAACATACTGTTATATAATGAATATTGAAAACGATTTGATTTGTCATTGTTTCGGCTACACAGCCCGGGACATCGAGGCGGATGTGCTGGCCCATGGCCGGTCGTTGATCCTGGAGCGCATCATCGCGGCGAAATCCGCCGGCGGCTGCCGGTGCGGCGAGACGAATCCCTCGGGACGCTGATGCCTGCCGGAAGTCCGCCAGGTGGCGGAGAGTTGGCTGCGACGGCACGGCGTTTTCCCTGATTTTTCCTGACGGCAGGGGCATTGTCCAAGGCGTCGGGGCCTGCGGGCAGGCGCCGGGCCGTTCCTTGCCTGTCTCCGCACTTGTCTCATAATGTAAATTATGTTAACTTTACTCCGTCAGTCACTGCCACAGCCAGGAAAATTCTGCCCCACGCGCCGGATCGGCTCCTGGATGCCTTGCCCGTCTCGTCCTGGATCGCAGCCTCATACGAGACGCTCGGCACTACGCTTCACGGCCAAGTCGGTTGTTTGCCCAACGAGGAAACAATTCGCCGCAGTCCTTTGAATTGTTCTCGGCCACTTCCAAAAGCCTGCGCTCAAGCCGGTTCCCGGAGCTCGATTTTCCTCGGCTTTCGGGAGTCCGCCGGCAACCGACCCGTTTCGTTGCCCATGCGAGTTCTGAGGCTTGAAAGACATCGGTTAAGCGCTCGCGTATTGCTTTCTTTGGCGACATCACGATCGCATAACGTAACTATCTATTATTAAAAGTTATTATTTAACTATGCGACAACAATAAAAAAAAGCCCGGTCACCCGGGCTTTGGAGTTCCTTGTGCGGCCGGCGGCCTAGGCCTTGTCCTTCTTCCTGGCCCCGTCCAGGGTGTGCCGGTCCTTGGCCGAAAGCACGGTCTTGCGCAGGCGCAGCGACACCGGCGTCACCTCCACCATCTCGTCCTCGCGCACGAAGTGCAACGCCCGCTCCAGGGTCATGGGCAGAACCGGCGACAGGATGACGTTCTCGTCCTTGCCCGAGGCCCGCATGTTGGTGAGCTTTTTTTCCTTGCACGGGTTGACGTTGATGTCGTTGTCCCGGTTGTGTTCGCCCACGATCATGCCTTCGTAGACCGGCTCTCCAGGCGTGATGAAAAGCCGGCCGCGCGGCTCCAGGTTGAAAAGGGCGTACGGCACGCCGACGCCTTCGCGGTCGCACACGATGGAACCCGTGAACCGGCTGGGGAAATCGCCCCGGTATTCCTCGTAGCCTTCCAGGGACGAGTTCATGATGCCCGTGCCCTTGGTGTCGGTGAGGAATTCGTCGCGGTAGCCGATAAGGCCCCGGGACGGAATGGAAAATTCCAGCCGCACCCGGCCCGAGCCGTGGTTGACGAGGTTCAGCATCCGGCCCTTGCGGATGGAGAGCTTTTCCGTGACCACGCCCACAAAGGCTTCGTCGCAGTCGATGAAAAGGTGCTCGATGGGCTCCTTCTTCACCCCCCCTTCCGTCTTGAAGATGACCTCCGGCCGCCCCACCGACAGCTCGAAACCTTCCCGGCGCATGGTTTCGACCAGGATGGCCATCTGGAATTCGCCCCGGCCCTTGACCGTGAAGCTGTCCTTGTCCTCGGTCTCCTCCACGCGGATGGCCACGTTGCGCAGCGTCTCCTTGTAGAGCCGCTCGCGCAGCTTGGCCGACTGCACGAACTTGCCCTCCCGGCCGGCGAAGGGCGAGGAATTGATGGCGAAGCGCATGGCGACGGTCGGCTCGTCCACGTGGATGCGCGGCAGGGCCTTGGGCGCGTCGGCCGTGCAGATGGTGTCGCCGATGGTCACTTCCTCGACCCCGGAAAGCACGATGATGTCGCCGGGCTCGGCTTCCTCGGTCTCGGTCAGGCTCGGGCCCTGGTAGACCTGCAGCTTGGAGACGCGAAGGGGCTTGGCCGCCCCGCTCTCGTCGATGCGCACCAGCGTCTGGTTGATGCGCGCCGTGCCCGAGATGACCCGGCCTACGGCCAGCCGTCCCAGGAAGTCGGAGTAGCCGAGGTCGGAGACCAGCATGCGGAAGGGCTCGTCCGGATCGTGGGACGGGGCCGGAATCGTGGACAGGATGCGCGTGAAAAGGGGGTGGAGATCCTTGCCCTCGCCTTCCAGGGTCTCCTTGGCCAGCCCTTCGCGGCCGATGGCGTAGAGCACGGGAAATTCGAGCTGCTCCTCGGAGGCGTCGAGGTCGATGAAGAGGTCGTAGATTTCGTTTAGGACTTCCTCGGTACGCGCGTCCTTGCGGTCGATCTTGTTGACCACCACGATGACAGGCAGTCCCCGGTCCAGGGTCTTTTTGAGCACAAACCGGGTCTGGGGCAGCGGCCCCTCGGAGGCGTCGACCAGAAGCACCGCGCCGTCCACCATGGACAGGGCCCGCTCCACCTCGCCGCCGAAGTCGGCGTGGCCCGGGGTGTCGATGATGTTGATTTTGACCCCGCCGGAGATGACGGCGCAGTTTTTCGCGGCGATGGTGATGCCGCGTTCGCGTTCGAGGTCCATGCTGTCCATGATGCGGTCCGCTACTTCCTGGTTCTGGCGGAACAGGCCGCTTTGACGGAACATATGGTCCACGAGGGTCGTCTTGCCGTGGTCGACGTGGGCGATGATGGCGATGTTGCGCAGCGCTTCGTTCTTGATCTTCTGGCTCATGCGGGGGGTTCCTTGAGAAAACGTTGGCGGCGCGGGGCTTCGCCGCGCCGGGGCGGGGACATACCGCAACGGGCGGCGTTAGGCAATCGGCAGGGTGAAGGTGAAGGTGCTGCCCGCGCCGGGCTTTGATACGAAGAAAATGCGACCGCCGTGTGACTCCACGATGTGTTTGCAGATGGGAAGCCCCAGTCCCGTGCCCTTGGGCTTGTTGGTCAGGGTCGAGCCGATCTGGTTGAACTTCTCGAACACCTTGTGCTGTTCGGATTCCGGAATGCCGATGCCCGTGTCCGTCACCTCAACGACAAGGTAATGCCCCTCGGCCCGGGCCCGGCAGGTGACCGAGCCGCGCTCTGTGAATTTGAGCGCGTTGGAGACGAGATTGACCAGCACCTGGATGATCCGGTCCCGGTCGCCCGCGACCTCGGGCAGGCGGCCCTCGATGCGGGTGTTGAGGGAAACGCCCTTCTTGGTGGCTAAAAGGCCCGCCGAGGCGGACATGACCCGCCGCACCACCTCGGCCGGGTCCACCCGTTCGCTCTTGAACTCCATCCGGCCCGCCTCGAGCTTGGCCAGGTCGAGCACGTCGTTGATGAGGTGCTTGAGGCGCTCGCCCTCGGACACGATGATGCGCAGATTGTCCATGACCTGGCCGGCCTGGCGGCGCCGGCGCGGGTCGTCGTCGAGGATCTTTTCAAAGAGCTCTTCCAGGCGTTTTTCGATGATGACCGCGAAACCCAGCACCGAGGTCAGGGGCGTGCGAATCTCGTGGGAGACCATGGACAGAAAGTCCGATTTGGCCCGGTTGGCCGCTTCGGCCGCCTCCTCGGCCCGTTTGCGGATGGTCACCTCGTGGGTGAGGCGCTCGTTGGTCCGGGTGAGTTCGGCCGTACGCTCGGCCACGCGCTGCTCCAGTTCGTCCTGGTAGCGCTGGAGCGTCTGCTCGGCCTTCTTGCGCATGGTGACGTCCTGGAGCGAACCGTCGAAGCGCTCGGGTTCGACGCCGGCGGCGCGGATGCGCCGGGCGTTGATGAGCCCCCAGATCAGGCTGCCGGACTTGGTGCGCAGTTCGATCTCGAGGTTTTTCACCTCGTCGTAGCGCGCCAGTTGGGACCGGATGCGCTGCCGGTCCTCCTCGTGGGGCACCACCTCTTCCACGATGTTCTTGATGTGCCGCATGAGGTCGCGGGGCGAAGCGTAGCCGAGAATGGCGGCCATGGCCGGGTTGGCGCTGACCAGCCGCCCTTCCATCGTCGATTGGAAAATGCCCTCGGCGGCGTTTTCCACGATGCTGCGGTATTTCTCCTCGGCACGCTTGAGGGCCAGCTCGTTTTTTTTGCGTTCGGTCACGTCCCGGGCCACGATGACGGCGATGGCCCCGTCCTCGCCGCTGGCCAGGCGGAAGGTTACCTCCACCGACAGCCCGCCCGCCTTGCCGCCCGGCCCGGACAAAACCGTCTCCATGCGGCCGGCCGCGAAATCGCCGCAGAAAAGCCCGCGCAGATGCTCCACGGCCTCGGCGGGCCAGAAGTCGGCGAAAAGCCGGCCCACCAGCTCCTCCCGCGGCCGGCCGAGCATGAAGGCGGCCGCGCCGGCCGTGTCCGCGATGCGCCCTGTGACCGCATCCACGAGGAAGATGCCCTCCCCGGTCTGGTCGAGCAGGGAACGGAAGCGCTCCAGCTCGTCGAGACGGCGCTTGAGTTCCGGGTAGTAGCTCTTGCTGACGGACTGTTCGCCGAAGCCCAGCAGCCGGGCCCGGCGGACGTCGGCGTCAGGCGCCGGCGCGTCTGGCTTCTTCATAGATGGCCACGATGTCGTCGAGGCTCGGTTGCCTGGGGTTGGTCAGAAGGCAGGGGTCGGCCATGGCGTTTCGGGCCAGGGCGGCGATGTCCGTCGCGGCGACGCCGATGTCGGCCAGCCCCTGGGTCACGCCGAGCTCCCGCTTGAAGCCGATGATCGCATCGAGCACGGCCGTCTTTTTTTCCACCATCGGCGCGGCCGCGTCCCAGCGCGCTCCGAGCAGTCTCCCCAGCGCCTCGTAGCGGCCGGGCTCGGCCTCGTAATTGAAGCGCACGACATGGTCGAGGAGGATGGCGTTGCAAAGCCCGTGGGGCAGGTCGAGCAGCCCGCCGAGGCTGTGGGCCATGGCGTGGACCGCGCCCAGGATGGCGTTGGAGAGCGCCATGCCGGCATAAAGGCTCGCCAGGAGCATGCCGCCCCGGGCGTCCACATCGTCCGGAGCCTCGGCGGCGCGCGCCAGATGAGCGCGGATGAGCCGCACCGCCTCCAGGGCCAGCAGGTCGGTCATGGGGCCGTGGGCGTTGGAGACGTAGGCCTCCACGGCGTGGGTCAGGGCGTCGAGGCCGGTGTTGACCGTGAGTTCCCGGGGCATGGTCATAGTCACGTCGGGGTCGATGAGCGCGGCGTCGGGAACCAGCGTCTTGCTGGCGATGGCGATCTTGACCCGTCGGGTAGTGTCCGTGACGATGGCGAACTGGGAGACCTCGGCCCCGGTGCCGGCCGTAGTCGGCACGCACAAAAGCGGCGGACCCGGCCGCGGGACGTTGTCTACGCCCTCGAAATCGAGGATATGGCCCTTGTTGGCCGAAATGATGCCGATGGCCTTGGCGCAGTCCATGGCCGAGCCGCCGCCCACGGCCACCAGGGCGTCGCAGGAGCAGTCCTCGAAGGCCGCCGCTCCGGCCATGACCTCGTGGTCCCGTGGATTGGAGGAGAGTTCGGTGAAAAACTTGTAGTCGATGCCGGAGGCTTCCAGGCTTTCGGCGACCGCTTCGGGCAGGCCGAAGGCGAAGAGGCCCGGATCGGCCACGAGCAGGGCGCGGCGCACGCCAAGGCCCGCCGCCTGACGGCCGGCCAGACGCAACGCCCCCCGGCCGAAGACGAATTCCGGCGCGACGAACTTGCGCAGGGAAAGCAGAAGTCGTTGCGGCATGTCTCCTCCCGGCGGCGTGGCTGCGCGGCGGCCTTCCCTGGCGGGCCGTCGCGGGAACGCCCTCTTAAGCCGTTGGGGGCTTCCCGACAAGCGCCGGGCCGACGGATTCGATGCCCCGGGCGGCCAGCGCCCCGGCCAGTTCCGGACCGGTCAGGGCGTCGAGCTCCCGCTCCCGGCCGTCGGCGTAGGTGCTGATGGCCGCGAGAGCGGCGTCGGCATGGCCCGGGTGGCACATGACCTCCACGGTCCCCTCTCCGCCGAGGTCGGCGAAGGCCGCCTCCACGAGGCAGAGCAGGGTCTCCCAGGTGACTTCCTCGCCGTAGAAGCGCGTGAGGCAGCCATCGGCATGGGGCACGCCGGCCGCGTCCAGGGCCTGGCGCATGTCGCCCGAGAGCGCCCGGGCCGGCACGCCCAGCTCCCGGGCCAGCTCAAGGAAGACCGGAAACACGTCCGGCCGCTTGTGGATGTGGTGGTGGGAATCCAGATGGCTCGGCTCCAGGCCCGATTCGCGGAACCGGGCCAGTTGGGCGCGCCATTCCCAGCGCACCTCGTCCGCCGAGACGGCGGCCACGTCGATCTTTTTCCGGGGGAACCGGCCGTCCGGGCCGACGAGGCTCGGCACGACGTCCGGCGGCAGGCACGGCGCGCCGCCCGTGAGCTGCAGGTGCAGCCCCACCCGGCCGGAAAGCGCGCCGCCCAGGCGGGCAAGACGCGAAACGCCGCCGGCCGCGCAGACCATGGCCGTGGTCCCGCCGACGACGCCCGCCGCCATGGCCTGGGTGATGCCAAGACTTATGCCCTCGGTGAGCGCGAAATCGTCCGCATTGATGAAAAGCCGGCGCATCTGCCCTCCTCGTCCCTTATGTAATGACGTGCCGGGCTAGGCGGCCTTGACCCGGGCGAGCACCGCGTCCACGAGCTTTTCGATGCCCTTGGCGATATCGGCGATGCCGGGGCCCAGCATGTAGGCCGGGGTGGTGACGAGGTTGTTTTTCGCGTCCACCTGGATTTCGTCCACGGCCCGGACCACGTGCCTGGCTCCGGCGACCTCAAGGGCCTGGGCCGTGCCCGGGTCGTCGCCGATGGTCAGTTCCGGGAAAAATTCGCCGAGCGCCAGGGCCAGGACGGCCGGGGCGATGCAGATGGCACCGATGGGCTTGCCCGCGGCGTGCATGGCCCGGATCAGGGCGGCGACCGAAGGAAAAACCGTGCCTTTGGCCCCGTTTATGGCGAAATCGCACAGGTTCTTGGCCGCGCCGAAGCCACCGGGCAGGATCAACCCGTCGAGGTCGGCGGCGCGGACCTCGGCCGCGTCGGCCACCGGCCCCCGGGCGAGGCGGGCCGCCTCGACGCGGACGTTGCGTTTTTGGCCGCTCGGGGCCTTGGTCGCATGGTTCACGGCCTCGACATCCATTTCCGGGGCCAGGCACACGACCTTGGCGCCGGCCTTGTTCAGGAAATACAAGGTCAGCGTGGCCTCGTGGATTTCCGACCCGTCCAGGACGCCGCAACCGGACAGCATGACCCCGATGGTGGCCATAGGGCTTCCTCCCGCCTGAAAAAGGCTGTTTTCTCCCACCAAACCTGGAAAACTTACCCTTTGCCCCGGGCTTCGTCAAATTGCCGGGTTCACCAAAACCCCAGGAAACGCGCCGCGTTGCCTTTGGGGCCAAAAGGGCGCATGAGAGGGCGCATGTCCACTTTCCTTAAGGAATCCTCCCGGAGCGGCGACAGGCCGCTCATCATCTCCGACACCACCTTGCGCGACGGGGCGCAGATGCCCGGCGTGCATTTTTCCGTGGACGACAAGGTCGCCATCGCCAAGGCCCTGGCCGAGGCCGGGGTGGACGTGGTCGAGGCCGGCTTTCCGGCCGTTTCCGAACGCGAGGTCGAGGCGGTGCGGCGCATCTGCGCCGAGGCGGACGTGCCGCGCGTCATGGTCCTGTGCCGGGCCGTGGCCGGCGACATCGAGGCCGCCTGGCGCGCCCTGGCCGAGGCCGACCCCGACCGGCGCGGCGTGGGCGTCTTTCTGGCCACGAGCCCCTTGCACCGGCGCTATAAGCTCGGCAAGTCCAAGGACGAGTGCCTGCGCATGATCGACGCCGCCGTGGTCCAGGCCCGTCGGCGCTTCGACAAGGTGACCTTCAGCTGCGAGGACGGCAGCCGCACCGAGCCGGCCTTTTTGCGCCGGGCCTACGGCGTGGCCATGGACGCCGGGGCCACGGGCATCGGCTTTCCCGACACCCTGGGCGTGCTCACGCCCGAGGCCGTCAAACGGCGGGTGCGCATGCTCGTCACCCTGGCCCATCCGCGCGGGGTCAAGCTGCGGGTGCACTTCCACGACGACCTTGGCCTGGCCACGGCCAACACCCTGGCTGCCGTGGCCGCCGGCGCGGACATCGTGCACCTGACCGTGGGCGGCATCGGCGAACGGGCCGGCAACGCCGCCCTGGAAGAGACGGTCATGGCCCTGCGGCTGCACGCAAGGCAGTACCGACGGGCCGTGGGCGTGGACCCGGCCCGGCTGACATCTCTGTGCCGGCTGGTCTCGCGCCTTTCCGGCGTGCCGCTGCCGGCCAACAAGGCCGTGGTCGGCGGCAACGTCTTCGCCACCTCGGCCGGCGTGCACCAGGACGGTCTGCTCAAGCACCCGGACACCTACCTGCCCTTTCGGCCGGAAACGGTCGGGGCCGAGGGCATCCGCCTGCCCCTTTCGGCCATGTCCGGCAAGGCCGCCCTGGCCCTTCGTCTGACCGAACTCGGCATCGCCCTTTCCGGGGCGGAACTGGCCGCCGCCAGCCGGCTGGTCAAAAACGCCGACCCGTCGGAATGGGCCGACGAGGAGGCGCTCCTGCGCCGGGCCGCGGCCATGGCCCGGGGGAAAGGCGCGGCGTGATCCTGGCCACGGGTCTGCTCGCCCTGCTCCTGGCCGCCGTCCATCTCGAAGTGCGTCTGCTCGCCCCGGCCCTGGACGCGCCGCGAAGCCCCTGGCTGTCCCTGGCCGGCGGCGCGGCCGCGGCGTACGTCTTCGTGCACGTCTTTCCGGACCTGTGCCAGGGCCAGGAGACCCTGCGCCGCACGGGCTGGGCGCTGGTCGCCGTGCTCGACCGCCACGTCTTTCTCATCGCCCTGGCCGGGCTTTTGGTCTTCTACGGCCTGGAGCGCGCCGCCCTGGCCGCCCGGGGCGGACGGGACGGACCGCCCGTGGGCCGAGGCTCCGGGGTCTTCCGGCTGCACCTCGTCTCCTTCGCCCTGTACAACTTCCTTATCGGCTACCTGCTGGTCAACCGCGAGCGCCCCGGCCTGGCGAGCCTGGCCAGCTACGGCGCGGCCATGGCCCTGCACATGGCCGCCAACGACGACGGCCTGCGCCGCCATTTCACGGCCGCCTACCGGCGGCTCGGCCGCAAGATCCTGGCCGGGGCGGTTGTGGCCGGCTGGGCTTTCGGTGTAGTCTTTCGCGTCCACGAAGCCGTGCTGGCCGTGCTGTTCGCCTTCCTGGCCGGGGGCGTGGTCATGAACACCATGAAGGACGAAATTCCCCTGGACGGCTCGGGCAACTTCCCGGCCTTCGCCGCGGGCGCGGCGGGCTACGCCGCCCTGCTCCTCCTGTTATGAAACACGCCGCCGCATCCGCCCACCCCCTGTTCGGTCGCCACGTCTGGACGCTTTACGCTTTCCTGCGCCCGTACAAGGCGGCGCTGGCCGCCGGGCTCGTGCTCAATATCCTGGCCCGGGTCTGCGACCTGCTGCCCCTGGCCCTGGCCGGCCGGGTCATCGACGTGGCCGCTTCCGGCCAGGCCGCGCCCGCCGTCTACGTCCACTACGGCCTGGCCATCCTGGCGAGCTTTCTCTTCCTGTCCGTCTTCCAGAGCGGGTCGGACTACATCCTGGCCGCCATGGCCCAGAAGACCCGCCACGACATCCGCATGGCCCTCTACGGCCACCTCCAGTCCCTGGACCCGGCCTTTTTCGAGGACCGGCAAACCGGGGACATCATGTCCGTGGTCGTGGCCGACGTGGACACCTTGGAGAGCTTCCTCACCGACGCCTCCACCTCCATCATCCGGCTGGTGGTCACGTTCCTCGGCATCTACGGCTACCTGTTCTTCCTGGAATGGCGGCTGGCCCTGCTGCTTTTCATGCCGCTCCCCCTGGCGATCTTCGCCGTGCGCCGGTTCGTCACCCGGGTGCAGCCGCGCTACCGCGAGACGCGCCGGGCCGTGGGGGCCATCGCCGGGCTGCTCGAGAACAACATTGCCGGCATGGGCGTCATCCAGGCCTACACCGCCGAAGACAGGCTCCATGCCGCCGTGGCCGCCCGTTCGGCCGGCTACCGCGACGAGGCCATCGCCGCCGAGGGCGAGCGCGCCCGCTTCATCCCGGCCATCTACGCCGTGGCCGGCATCTCCTTCGGCGCGGTCTTCGCCGGCGGCGGCTACCTGGTGGCCGGCGGACACGGGCCGACCGTCGGCGACTACACCACCTTCGTGCTCTTCGCCGCCCGCCTGGTGCTGCCGCTTTTCGTCTTCGGCATGCTGATCAACCAGATCCAGCGGGCCGAGGCCGCGGCCGGGCGCATCGCCGAGCTGCTGGATGTGGTCCCCCGCGTGGCCGACAAGCCCGGGGCCGCGGTCCTCGACCACCGACCGCGTGCCATCGAATTCCGGGACGTGCGCTTCGCCTACCCCTCGCGCGGGCCGGTGATAAACGGCGTGCGCCTCACCCTGCGCCAGGGCGAGGTGACGGGCGTGGTCGGCCCCACGGGCGCGGGCAAATCCACCCTGGTCAAGCTTCTTTTGCGCTACTACGAGCCCACGGGCGGCGCGATCCTCCTCGACGGCGAACCGCTTGACGCCTTCACGCTCAAAAGCTGGCGCGGCCTGCTCGGCTACGTGTCCCAGGAGGCGTTTCTTTTTCACGGCACGGTGGCGGAAAACATTCTCCTCGGCCGGCCCGAGGCCGATCTGGCCGCGGTGCGCCGGGCTGCGGCCGTGGCCGGGGCCGACGACTTCGTCATGAAGCTGCCCCAGGGCTACGACACGCTCATCGGCGAGCGCGGCATGAAGCTTTCCGGCGGCGAGCGCCAGCGCGTGTCCCTGGCCCGGGCCATCCTACGCGACCCGGCCGTGCTCATCCTCGACGAGGCCACCTCGGCCGTGGACACCCGCACCGAGGCCGTCATCCAGCAAAACCTCCACGCCTTCCGCGAGGGCCGCCTCACCCTGGCCGTGGCCCACCGGCTTTCCACCGTGCGCCAGTGCGCCGAGATCCTCGTGGTCGTGGACGGGTACGTGGTCGAGCGCGGCGACCACGAGGCCCTCATCGCGGCCGGCGGGGTCTATGCCGGCATGTGGGCCGTGCAAAGCGGCCTGGAGTCGCCCCTTGACCTTTGATCCCGACGCCGCCACCGTCCTCGACCTCGTGGCCGCCCATCCGGCCGTCGAGGCGGTCTTTCGGGCCTGGGACGGCCGGGCCGGCCGCTGCATCCTCTGCCAGGGGCTCTTCGAGACCGTTTCCGGGCTGGCCGCGCGCTTCGGCCTTGACCGGGAGGCCCTGGTGCATGATCTTTCTCAGGCCATCGCCACGGAACAAAAGGAGCAGCCATGAGCATCGAGCTGGTCAAGACCGTCACCGCCGCCGGCTGAGCGGCCAAGATCGCCCCGGGGGACCTGGAGGCCGTCTTGCAGGGCTTGCCGCCCGTGTCCGATCCTCGGCTGCTGACCGCAAGCGGCGTCAACGAGGACGCGGCCGTGGTGCGCCTTCCGGACGGGCGGGGGCTGGTGCAGACCGTGGATTTCTTCACCCCCATCGTCAACGATCCCTTCCGGTTCGGCCGCATCGCCGCGGTCAACGCCCTGTCCGACGTCTACGCCATGGGCGGGACGCCGCTGGCCGCCATGAACATCGTCTGCTTCCCGATAAAGACCATGGACCGGGAAATCCTGGCCGAGATCCTGCGCGGCGGGCTGGAGGCCGTGCTTGAGGCCGGGGCCGTGCCGGCCGGCGGCCACAGCGTCGAGGACAAGGAGATCAAGTACGGCCTGGCCGTCTCGGGGCTGGTCGAGGCGGACGCCTTCGCCTCCAACACGGGGCTCGCCCCGGGCGACGTGCTCATCCTGACCAAACCGCTCGGCACAGGCGTTTTGGCCACGGCCCTCAAGGGCGGCTTCGGCGACGCCCAGGCCCTCGAAGACCTGCTTTTCCGCTGGGCCGGCCGGCTCAACGCCGCTCCGGGCCGGGTCATCCGGGAACTGAAGCTCAAGGCGGCCACGGACGTGACCGGCTTTGGCCTGGGCGGGCATTTGCTGGAGATGGCGGCCGGCTCGAAGGTGGCCGTGGAGGTCGAGGTGGCCGCCGTGCCCTTGCTGCCCGAGGCCGTGGAACTGGCCGGACTCGGCATGCTGCCGGCCGGGAGCTTCGCCAACCGCGAGCACTGCGCCAATACGGTATCCGTGGCCGACGGGATCGACCCCATCCGGCGCGACCTCGTTTTCGACGCCCAGACCTCGGGCGGCATGGTGCTGGCCGTGCCCGAGGACAAGGTGGCGCAGGCCCGGCGCATGCTCGAAGACGCCGGCGACCTGGCCGTGGTCGTCGGCCGGGTGGTCGCGGCGCGGGAAGGGATGGCGCGGCTGCGCCTCGTGTGAAGAAGGAACCCGGAGGACGCCCATGCATTTCGACGTGGTCTTTCACGTGGACCAGGACGCGGCGGCGCTCAATATGGCGCTGAGCAACATTGCCAACTACTTCGCCGCCCTGCCCCACGAGGGCTGCACGGCGGTGCTGCTGGTCAACGGCGCGGCCATCCGGCTCATGACCGCCGACGGCGAGCACGCCAAGGGCATCGGCGAGCTGGCGGCCAAGGGGCTGCGGGTGCGCGTGTGCCAAAACGCCATGCGCCATTTCGACGTCGCCCCGGAGGCGCTCCACCCGGCCTGCGAGATCGTGCCGGCCGGCGTGGTGGAGCTTGTGGACCTCCAGGGCAAGGGGTTCGCCTACATCAAGCCCTGACAGGACGTCCGTCGCCTCACGGCCCGCAGCGCACGCGATCCAGTTTCCACACCCCGTCCTCATGCACGAGATCGTATCGCGCGGCGGTTTTTGTTTCCGTCGGCCAACGGTAGGCGATCGCTGCATGCGTCGCATCCTGCGACTGGGTCATGAACAGATACCCCTCCATCGCATCCTGGGCGCAGGTCAACGGATTGTGATCCGTGCCGCAGAGTTCGCCGGGGAGGTATTTGCCACGGCAATTCTCCCTGACCGTCGCCCGCTCCATGGCCGCCATGTCGGATAAAAGTCTCCGGGTGAAGAAGCGGGCATATCCCTTGCCGGCCTTGGCTTTGTAAAACGGTGTACGCAACACGAATTCCAGGAGATTCTGGTCTTTTTCCGAAAGGCGCAGCACCTTGGCCAAAGCCTTTTCAGCGTCCGTTTCGGGCTGATGCCAGGATTTCGGGGAGACGTCGCCGGCCGCGGCGGTTTTGGGGAGGGGCAACAAGGCAAGGCCCATGGCCAATGCCGTGGGTAGAAAAATGCCGCGCGTCATACGAGCCTCCCGGATCAAGCGATACGGTTCCCTATAGCCAAAGCCGCTTCGCCTGTCATGCCGCAGCGGCTTTTCCCGCTGTGCCCTTGAACAAATCGCGGCTCCGGTCTACAGAGAAAAAAACACAATGCCGACGGTTCCATGCGCTACCTGACCCTGTGCTGCATCGCCAAGGACGAGAACGCCCGCATCGTTGAGTGGGCGGCCTTTCACGCGCTTCGCGGCGTCGAGCGCATCGTGGTCTACGACAACGGCTCGCGCCTGCCCCTGGCCGAAACCCTTGCGCCGCTGACGGACCGCATCGACATCGTGGTCCACGAGCTGCCCGGCCCGGCCCGGCAGCTCGAGGCCTACGCCCACTGCCTGGAGGTCCACGGCCCGCGAACCAAATGGCTGGCCTGCATCGACGTGGACGAGTTCCTCCTCCCCCGCCGTGAGGACGACCTGCGCCAGGTGCTCACGGATTTCGAGGAGTTCGCGGGCCTTGGCGTCAACTGGGTCATGTTCGGCTCCAGCGGCCACGAAACGCCGCCGCCGGGCCTGCTGATCGAGGCCTTCACCAGGCGCGCCCCCTACGAGTTCCCCACCAACCATCACATCAAAAGCATCGTGCGGCCGGCCTACGTGCAAGGGCCGCTTTCGCCGCACCATTTCGCCTACGCGCCGGGGCGGCACTGCGTCAGCGAACGCGGCTTCCCCCTGCCCGGCCCCTACGGCCCCCACCACAACGCGCGCATCCAGCTCAACCACTACTTCTTCCGCTCGCGGCAGGAGTTCGCCGAGAAAGTCGAACGCGGCCGGGGCGACATGACCACGGACCAGTTCCGGCATTCCATGCGGGATTTCGAGCAGCAGCTGGGCTACTGCTCGGTCGAGGACACGGAGATGGCGCGCTTCGCCCCGGCCGTGCGCGTCGTGTGCGACGGCGGTCCGGTCAGGGCGGCGGACACGGCGGACCTGGGCGCCGAAAGCGAAAAGATCGCTTTGCTCCTTTCGCGAAACCGCCTCGATCTGGCCGAGGCCCTGTCGCGGGAGTGCGTCGTGGCCCACAACGGAGCCAGCGCCGCCTGGAGCCTGCGCGGGCTGGTCCTGGCCCGGGCCGGGCGGCATCCAGAGGCGCTGTCCGCCCTGGCGACCTCCCTTCGCATCGAGCAGACGGTGGAGAATTTGACCACGCTCTTTCGCGTGCAGCAACTCTGCGGCGACCGCGACGAGGCCCGGCGCACGGCCCGCTATCTGCTGTGGCGGCTCAACGGCGTGGACGCAGACCTCAAGGAAGAATGCGCCGCCATCCTTGCGGAAATCAGGACGTTGTTAAGCGACGCCGCCTACTGAACGCGGTTCGCGCACCCGCTCCGACCGCATGACGATCAGCGATCCGTGGTCCGGTCCCGGCCATGACCATGACCCGAACGCCAAAAAGCCCGTCGCGGCGAACCGCGACGGGCGAAAACAGACTGGCCGGGCGCTTGGCGCTTAGGCCTGCTTGCTCTTGTTGACGGCCGTGGACAGGCGGGAAATGTTGCGGGCGGCGGTCTTCCAGTGGATGACCTTCTTGGTGGCGGCCTTGTCCAGGACCTTGGTGGCGGCCAGCAGCGCGGTCTCGGCGGCGGCGGCGTCGCCGGCGGTAAGGGCGACGCGCACGGCCTTGATGACGTTGCGCACGCGGGTTTTCACCGCCCGGTTGCGAGCCCGGGCCAAAAGGCTTTGACGGTGCCGTTTGATGGCGGATTTATGGTTGGCCAAGGATCGTTCCTCCGTGTAGTGTTCGCTGAAGCAGAGTTAGCTATCTCGATAACTCCACCCCGTCAAGCAATAAATACGCTCTCCCCCATATTCCCCCCCTTTCGGGAGGTCCAGGAGGGGCCGTCGCCCCTCCTGGCCGCCGGAGGCATCTTCTCTTCCCTCTTCCTTCTTCCCGTTCCCTAGACCTGCAGCGCGGCGAAGTCCGCCACGCGGCCCAGGCGGTCGACCAGTGACTTGAGGAGATTGAGGCGATTGAGGCGCACGTCCATGTCGTCGCACATGACCATGACGTTGTCGAAGAAGGCGTCCACGGCCGGGCGCAGCTCATAGAGGAGGTCGAGCACGGCCGGGTAGTCGCCAGCGTCGAAGAGGGCGTCGTAGCGCGGGAACACGGCCTCGCAGGCCGCGGCCAAGTCCTTGTCCGCCGGCTCGGCCAAAAGCGCGGCCTTGACCGCGCCGGTCAGCGGCACGCCGGCCCCCACGCCCTGCTTGCGGATGATGTTGGCGGCGCGCTTGAAGGTCAGCACGGCCTGGTCGAAGTCCGGCTTGGCGGCGAAGGTGGCCAGGGCGTCGATGCGGGCGGCAAGCTGGGCGATGTCGGTGTAGGACGCGCCGGCGGCCGCTTCCACCACCAGGGTGTCGAAGCCCCGGCCCGTGAAGTAGGCCTTGAGGCGCTGGCCGAAGAAGTCCAGGAGCTTGGCCAACACCCGGGTGCGGTCCACCTTGAATTTGACGTCGCCGTAGCCGTCGAGCGCCGCTTGCAGCAATTCCATGAGGTCCAGGCGCAGCCCGTGCTCAATGACGATGCGGCAGATGCCGAGCGCCGCCCGGCGCAGGGCGTAGGGGTCGGCCGCGCCGGTGGGGGCCATGTCCAGGCCGAAGCAGCCGGCCAGGGTGTCGGCCTTGTCCGCGATGGACAGGATCGCGCCGGCCAGGGTCGGCGGCACGGGGCTGTCCGGCCCGGCCGGCAGGTACTGCTCGGCGATGGCCCGGGACACGGATTTGGACTGTCCCTTGCGGCGCGCGTAGATGCCGCCCATGACGCCCTGGAGTTCGGCGAACTCGCCCACCATGTCCGAAACGAGGTCCACCTTGGCCAGCCCGCCGGCCTGGGAGGCCTCAAGCATGACCTCGGGCTTGCCGGCCATCTCGGCGACCAGACCGCACAGGCGTTCCAGGCGGCGGGCCTTGTCGCGCACGCTGCCAAGGCCGGCCAGAAAGACCACGCTTTCGAGCTTTTTCTGCCAGGTCTCGAGGTCCGTGGCCAGGTCGGCCTCCCAGAAGAAGCGGGCGTCCTCCAGGCGGGCGGTCAGCACGCGCTGCCAGCCCCGGCGCACGAGCTCCAGGTTGCCCGGGGCCAGCCCCAGGGTGGTGAGGAACACGGGCAGCAGGCCGCCCTTGCCGTCCTCCACGGCGAAGCTCTTCTGGTGCGTCTCCATGCTGGTGATGAGCACCTCACGGGGCACGTCCAGGAATTTGGGATCCAGGCGGCCGAGGATGACCACCGGATGCTCGGTGAGCCCCGTGACCTCGACGAGCAGCGACGGGTTGACGACCGCCGTGCCGCCGGCCTCCCGGGCGAGCGTCTCGGCCTGGGAACGGACCATGGACTCGCGCTCCTTGGCGTCGAGGATCACCTTGCCCTGGTCGCGGATGATGGCGAAATAGTCCCCGGCCGCGGGCACGGAAAAGGGCCCCGGTCCCATGATGCGGTGGCCCCGGGTCTCGCGGCCCGAGGCGATGTCGTCCAGGGCGAAGGGGACGACGGCCTCGCCCAGCAGGGCCACGAACCAGTGGACCGGCCGACCGAAGGCGAAATCGCGGCTGCCCCAGCGCATGCGCTTGGGGAAGGAGAGCTTTTTGACCAGATCCAGGCAGACGGCCGGCAGCAGCTCGGCGGCGGACTGGCCGCCGGTGGTCTTCTTGAGGGCCAGGTAGCGGCCCTTGCCGGTCTCCATGACGAAGACGTCGGCCACGTCCTTGCCCTGGCCCTTGGCGAAGCCCACGGCGGCCTGGGTCGGCGCGCCGTCCGGGCCGAAGCCCACCTTCTCGGGCGGGCCGGTGACGAGCTCCTCTTCCTGGCGGGCGGCCTCGGCCAGCTCCGGCACGCTCACCACCAGCCGCCGGGGGGTGGCGAAGGACGTCACGGCCGGGGCGTCGAGCTTGGCCTGGGCCAGGGTATCGGCGACGAAGGCCCGGGACTCGTCCACGAGGCCCGACAGGAACCGGGCCGGCATCTCCTCGAATCCGATCTCCAGAAGAAAATGGGGCATGTCGTTTGGTCCTTTATGCGGTGGGCGTGAGGAGGGGGTAGCCGAGTTCCTTGCGCTGGGCGGCGTAGAGGCGGGCCAGGCTCGAGGCCAGGTTGCGCACCCGGCCGATGTAGCCGGTGCGCTCGGTGATGGAGATGGCCCCCCGGGCTTCGAGCATGTTGAAGGCGTGGGAGCACTTCAGGCAGTAGTCGTAGGCCGGCCAGGGCAGCCCGAGCTCGCACAGGCGCTTGCATTCCTTTTCGCAGGCGTTGAAGTGGGTCAGGAGCATGCCGGCGTCGGACTCCTCGAAGTTGTAGCGGGAATGTTCGTATTCGCCGCGCTGGTGCACCTGTCCGTAGGTCACCCGGTCGTTCCAGGCCAGGTCGTAGACCGATTCCTTCTGCTGCAGGTACATGCTGATGCGCTCGAGGCCGTAGGTGATCTCCACGGACACGGGGTGGAGATCAATGCCGCCGACCTGCTGGAAATAGGTGAACTGGGTCACTTCCATGCCGTCGAGCCAGACTTCCCAACCCAGGCCCCAGGCCCCGAGGGTCGGGGACTCCCAGTCGTCCTCCACGAAGCGGATGTCGTGGTCCGCGGCCGAGACGCCGAGCGCGGCCAGGCTCTCCAGGTACAGGTCCTGGACGTTGTCCGGCGAGGGCTTGAGGATGACCTGGAACTGGTAATAGTGCTGCAGGCGGTTGGGATTCTCGCCGTAGCGGCCGTCGGTGGGGCGGCGGGAGGGCTCGACGTAGGCGGCCTTCCAGGGCTCGGGGCCGATGACCCGGAAGAAGGTGGCCGGGTTGAAGGTGCCGGCTCCGACCTCGGTGTCGTAGGGCTGGACCACGAGGCAGCCGGACTTGGCCCAGAAGTTTTGCAGCGTCAAGATGACATCCTGAAAATGCATGGTCGCTCCGATTTCAAGGTTGCGCCGTCAGTCGGACCGCGGCGTTTGCGGCGCGGCAAGGCAAGGCGGAAAACAAAGACCCGGAAGCCTCAGGCGCGCACGAAGCCGCCTCGCTCCCAGGCCAATCCCATGTGGTAGCGCACGAGCAGGTCCACGACGCGGGAGAATTCCCGCGCCGCCGCCGCCTCGGGGCGGCAGTGCGCCCAAGCCCGTGCGTCGCCGGCCACGCCCGACGCCAGCAGGGCCAGCGCCCCGGCCCCCAGGCGCTGGCGCACGCCCGGGGCGTTCTCGTCCCGGCAGGCGGAACAGGTCAAGCGCCCTGCTTCCACGTGGCACACGGCCTCCCCGTCGCCAAGGGGCGCGCCGCAGACGGCGCAGCGGCCGCAGACCGGAAAGACGCCCTGCAGCGACGCCATCCGCGCCCGAAAAAGGAGAGGGAAAAGCGGCGACGGCGCGTCGGCTTCCTCCAGGGCGGCCAGCATGTCGCGCAAGAGCGCGTAGGCCTCGGCCGCGCCCTGGGGCCCGATCTGTACGGCCTCGAAAAACTTCAGGCAGTTGACGGCCATGCCCAGGCGCCCCGGGTCGCGGCGCAGGCGCATGGGCGCGTCAAGGAGCCTGGCCTCGGTCAGGCAATGGTAGCCGCCGTGCCCCGTGCGGCGCACCTTGAAGTTCACGTGGTTGAGGGGGTCGAGGCAGCCCAGGAAACGGCGGCGGCTTTTGAGCCCCCCGAAGGCGAAGGCCGTATAGACGCCGCGCTGAGGGGAAATCAGGCGCACCCAGGCGTCGATCTCGCGAAACCGCCCCACCTTGAGCACGAGCGCCTGTTCGGAAAATTCCATTCCCGCCCCGCCGTCCACTACATTGCGATCAAGCGCCGTTCCCGTCTTTCGATCCACCCGGCCAGGGAAACGCGGCCGCGCCCCGGCCGGGCCCGCGTCGCCTCGCCCGGGGCGCGGCCGCAGCCTGCCGTTGCGGAGGCGACCCGTCCCTTCTGCCGCGCGCCAGGGCGCACCGGCCCGTCCCGGGCGGAGGTCACGATGGATCGCCTTCCCTGGCGCGCGCCCGGGTTTTCCCGCGCCGCGCCCGTGGCCGCCTTCCCGGGAAAGCAGCCTACGGGAACCGGATGGACTTGCTCTCGCCCTTTTCCGTGACGACCGCCGTTTCCTTGCCGTCGTACCGGAAGACCACGTTGCTCGGATTGCCGAGCTTGATGTCGATCCTTTCGCCGAAGGGGACGGTCAGCCGCTGCCCCTTTTTCACGTAAATTTCCTTGGCCGGGCCCTTGTCGGGGGTGACGATGACCCAGCTGCCGTCCTGGCCGTAGATCTCCACTTCGCGGCCGCCGCTTGGCTGGGCCGTTTCGCCGCCGCCGGTCGGGACCGCCGGAGCCGGGCTCGTCGCCACGGCCGGGGCCGGAGCCGAGGGCACGGGCGTGGCGACCGGCGCGGGGGAAGGCATCGGCGAAGGGGCCGCAGTCGACGCGGCGGGCTTGCTCGGCGTTCCTTCCTCGCCCTTTTTCGCCACGAACTTGAGGGTTTTGACCGAGCCCTTGCCGGCCTGGAGCGGATAGAGCTTGTTGTCGAAGCGGATCTCCACCGCTCCGGCGTTGCCCAGGCGCACGAGCATATAGTCGGCGAAGCGGCCGGTGAAGGCGTCGCCCTTTTCGAGCATGGTCTCGTGCATGGCCCCGCCGTCCGCGCCGGCCTGCAGCCAGCAGCGGTCGTTGGCCACGATGGTGACCACGTGGGTTCCCGTGTCGCCCACGGTGAATGTCTTGGCTGCGGGCGCGCCGGGCGCGGCCACGGGTTCGGGCGCGGGCGGAATGGCCGACGGCGCGGCGGGAGTGGCCGGGCCGCTGTTGGCGATGTCCTGGGCGACCTGGTCGTCGGGGCTCAGCGCCGGCTGCGGCCTGGTCTCGACGAGCGGCCTGGCTTCGGGCGCGGGGGCCGGCTTCGTTTCGGCCACGGCCGGCGTCTGCGGGGCCGGCGGAGTCTCGAGGGGTTTCTGGGCCGGCACGACCGGCACGGGACGCGGCGGAACCTCCGGCTCGCTTTTGGCAGGCACGGGTTCGCTCCGGGTCACGGGCGCGGCCTTGTCGGCCACATCATTGGGCTTGGAAAAGACGTGGGTCCACAGGTACCAGACGAGGCCGACGACCGCGACGACGAGCCCCAGGCAGATGAGCGCCGGCACCAAGGGGACGCGCGGCCTGGGCGCGGACCGGCGGCCCCGGGTCTGGGCGCAGTCGCACTCGTCGTCCGGGAGGTCCTTTACCAGCGGCACTTCCCGCACGGGCGTCTCCTCGAGCTGGTAGACCTCGGCCAGCCGTTTGGAGAAATCTTCCTGGTCGACGCCAAGCAGCTTGGCGTAATTCTTGATGAAACCCCTGGCATAGACAGGATGGGGCAAGACGCTTTCGTTGCCGTCCTCGATGGCGGACAGGCAACTGCGCGTGATTTTGATCCTGTCCGATACGTCCTCGATGGACAGGCCCTGCCGCTCCCGCTCCTCGCGCAGCATCGCCCCTAACTCACGCAAGTCCATAAACGAAATTCCTCCGTGGCCGCGTCGTCGTGGGCGGGAGCCCCCCGGCGGCGGGCGGGACAAGCTACTGTGGCGTTCCCTAAAAAATATGGTAATCTTTTTTAGGGGAAAAAATAGTCATGCAATAATGGTTCTCGAAACGCGCAGAGGCGGATTTCGAGAACGCGGCACTACAGCTTGACCTCGACGACCGCCTTGGACCGCAGGTTGTCGATGTACTCCTGGAAGAGCTTGTCGAATTTCTGTTTGTACAAGGTTTCCTGAATCTGTTCCTTGGCGCCCTCGTACGAAGGGCCGGCCGGAGCGACCGGGGCGGCCTTCGGAGTCGCAGCGGCCGCGCCGGGCGTGCGCATACTCAAAAGAACGGCCTTGCCGTCCACCATGACCGGCGCGCTGACCTTGCCCGGGGGCACGGCCTGCAGGGCCGAGCGCAACGCCGGGGCCAGGTCCTTGGCCTGCACGTCGCCCAGGTCGCCGCCCTGGTCCCGGCCGGGACCGATGGAAAACTTCTTGGCCGCCTCGGCGAAGGTCATGGCTCCGGAATCGATCTTGGAACGCAGTTCTTCGGCCTGCTTGGCGTTCGCCACCATGATGAAGCCGATATTGCCGGAAACTTTCGGGCCGAGAATGGATTTCGTGGACGAGAGGCTGTCCTTGTTCTTCTCGTAGTAGTCGCGGATCTCGTCGTCGGTGACGAGGACCTTGCGGTGCACCATGTAGCCGAGGAGGCGCTTTTTCATGCTCTCCTCGCGCATGCGCTTGCGGAACTCGGCCAGCGTCATGCCTTCCTTGGCCAGTTCGGCCACGAACTGCTGCTGACTCAGGTTGTTCTTCTTCTTGATTTCCTCGATCTGGTTGTCGAGGTCCGTTTCCGAAACCGAAATCTTGAGCCGCGTGGCTTCGGACTCGATGAGCAGATCGTTGATCATGCTGTCGAGGACCTGCCGGCGCAGATCGACCATCATGGGATCGTCGGGCTTCACGGACACGCCCTGGGAGCGTTGCAGGAAGTCGGACACGCGGGCGTTGAGGTCGAACAGGGTGATGAGTTTGCCGTTGACCACGGCCACCACCCGGTCCACCAGTTCCGCCGCCTGGGCGGTTCCGGCCAGGGCCAGCAGCAGGGCAATCACAATGCTGAGTTTGGACAGACGGGGCAAGGCATCCTCCGTGAGGGCGTTGGGGCAAGACGGCAGTTGCGGCCCGACCGCGCGACGGGTCGCGGCCCGGGGCTTCCCGCGACGCGCCGCCTCGCTCCCAGGCCGACGCGCCGACGCATCCGGGGCCTATAAACGTTTTTACAAGCACAGGCAATCGCGCCTGGGCCGGCCCATCCCGGTTCCTTAAGGGAATTCGAGGACACGGCTTTCTTTTTTTCCGACGACCACCGTGGTTTCCCGGCCGCCGTGGCTGTAGGACACTTCGCTCGGGCTGCCAGGGCGCACCACGAGCTTTCGCGTAAAATCCAGCCGAAACGGCTTGCCGGGCTTGAGGTAGACGCGTTGCTCCTGGCCGTCGTCCACGGTGTACAGCAGCCAGCTCGCCTTGATGGCCGTGAATTCCACCGCGTCGCCGGCGCTTTTTTCCACTGCCGGCGCGGGCGTGGCCGCCGTTCCCGAAGCCGGGGGCGCTTCGGCGGACGCGGACGACGCGCCCTGAGCCGACGCGGCCTGGGCCGCTGGAGCGGCTTCGGCGGACGCGTCTTGGCGCGGCGTCTCCTGGGAAGCCGGCGCGGCGTCCACGGGGGAGGCCGGCGCCGCCTCGGACGCGACGACTGGGACGGGGCTTTCCGGCGCGGCCTCTTTCCCGGGCGCGGACGGCCCAGGCGCGCCCGGAGCCGGCGGCGCGACGGATGCATTTTGCTCCGGGCCTGCCGGTGACGCTGGGGCCGGCGACGGGGCCGGTTGGACCGGCGGCGCGGCAGGCGCGGGTTCGGGCTCGGCGCGCCGCGACTCCACGGCCTTCTTGGCCTCCCGGGCCAGGCGTTCCCGGCCGGCCGCCTCCTCCCGGGCCAGGGCCAGCTCGTCCGGGCCGGGCGCGGGTTCCGCCTTGGGGGCTTCCTGCCGGTCGGCCAAAAGCAGCGGCGTGACGGTGATCTTCGTTCCGGCCACGGCCGCGTCGAGCCAGGCGGCGAAGGCGGCGTCGAGCTTCTTGGCGGCCAGGGTCGCCTCGACCCGGGCGTAGGCCTTGGCCGGATCGAGCACCGTGGCCGGGCGTCGTTCGAGCAGGACGAAGAAATCCCCGCCCTTGCCGTTTTTCCCGTCCTTTCCGTCTGAAACCACGGCCGAGGCCTCGCCGGGCTTGAGCGCTTTGAGCGCCTCGCGCCACGGGGCCGGCAGGTTGGCCTCGGGCAGGTCGAGCTCCGTGGCAGCGACGCCGGACAAGCCGTTCAGGGCGGTCTGCCCGCCCTTTTTCGCCGCCGCCTGGGCCGCTTTGAGGGCCTCGACGGTTTCGCCCTGCACGCGGACGAGGCGCACCCGGGCCGGCATGGCAAAGTCCGCCACGTGTTCCTTGTAAAAGTTGGCAGCCTCGGTCACGTCCACGCGCACGCCCGGCCGCAGCACCTCACGGGAGAGCTTCTCCAGGGCCAGTCGGTCGGCCAGGAGTTCCCGCCAGCGGACCGGGTCGATGCGCTCCTCGAGCAGCATGCGGGAGAAGGCCTCGTCGGAATAATCGGCTCGGGCCTTGGCCTCGGCCGCGTCGATCTCGGCCTTGGACACGGCCTGACCGCGTTTGGCCAGTTCCTGGGCGGCGAGCCTGGCCACGATCATCTCGGCCAGCACCGCGCCGTACTCGGCGCGAAGCCGCTCCACGGCGGGATTGTCCATGGCCGGCGCGCCGATCTGGCCCATGTCGTGGCGGGCGCGCACGTCGGCCAGACGGATGGGCTCCTGACCGACCACGGCCACCACGCCCGGCTCCTCGCCGGGCTCGCCCCGGCAGCCGCCAAGGCCGAGCCCCAGGCCGACCGCCAGGGCGAAAGCCAGGGTGCGCCGCGCCGTGCTCACGCCGCCGCACCCTCCCCGGCCAATCCGGCCAGTTCCACGGTCCAGACGGCCACGGCCTCGGGAAAGGCCAGGCCGGCGTCAAGCGGCAGGGCCAATCGGCCCGGGGGCAAGAGCTTCACGCCGCCACCGGCGCGCGCGGCGGCGAAGTCCACCAGGCGCTCGGGCGAAACGGCCGCGTCCTCGGCCTCGAAGGAGACCACCAGGCGCGTGGGCGCGACCTCGGCCTTGCGCGCCCCGAGCCTGGCCAGCGCCTGCTTGAAGGCGAGCACGGCCCGGAAATTCTCCACTTCCACCGGCGGCGGACCGAAGCGGTCGCGCATCTCGGCCATGCGCTCGGCCAGCCCGGCCTCGGTGCGGGCCGTGGACAGGGCCTTGTAGAGGCGCAGACGGTCCGAGGCCTCGGGCACGTAGCGCTCGGGGATGCGGGCCGCCACACCGAGCGTCAGTTCCGGCTCGGTGCGCTCCTTGACCGGCTCGCCCTTGAGCCGCCCCACTTCCTCGGCCAGCATCTCGAGGAACATGTCCAGGCCGATGCGGGCGATGTGGCCGGACTGGGCCTCACCCAGGATGTTGCCCGCGCCGCGCAGGCGCAGGTCCTCCATGGCCACCTGGAAGCCGGCCCCGAGGTAGTCCATGTCCAGGATGACGCGCAGGCGCTTTCGGGCCAGTTCCGGCACCTTCTCGATGCTCGGCACCACGAAGTAGGCGTAGGCCTGGCGCGGCGAGCGCCCCACCCGGCCGCGCAGCTGGTAGAGCTGGCCCAGGCCGAACATGTGGGCGTTGTCCACGACAAGCGTATTGGCCCGGGGAAAATCCAGGCCCGACTCGATGATGGAGGTGCACACCAGGATGTCCGTCTCGCCGTGCCAGAAGCCGTGCATGGCCTCCTCCAGGGCGGTCTCGGACATCTGGCCGTGGGCCATGGCCACCTTTGCGCCCGGGGCCAGCGTCTTGACGAAGGCGGCCACGTCCTCCAGGCCCTGGACCCGGTTGTGGACCCAGAACACCTGGCCCTGGCGCTCGAGCTCCCGGCGCAGCACCTCGCGCAGGAAGGCCTCGTCGCGCTCGACCAGGGCCGTTTCCACGGTCTTGCGCTCGGCCGGCGGGGTCTCGATGACGGACAGGCCGCGCACGCCGGAAAGGGACAGTTGCAGGGTGCGCGGAATGGGCGTGGCCGTCAGCGTCAAGGCGTCGATGTTCTTCTTGAAGGCCTTGAGCCGCTCCTTGTGCTTGACGCCGAAGCGCTGCTCCTCGTCGAGGATAAGGAGGCCAATGTTGGGGATGGTCACGTCGCTCGACAGGATGCGGTGGGTGCCGACCAGGATGTCCACCTCGCCGCGCGACACGGCGTCGAGGACCACCTTGCGCCGCTTGGGCGTGACGAAGCGCGAGAGCATCTCCACGCGCACCGGAAAGCCTTCCAATCGGGCGGCGAAATTCTGAAAGTGCTGCTCGGCCAGCACCGTGGTCGGACACAGCATTGCCACCTGCTTGCCGTCGAGCACAGCCCGGAAGGCGGCGCGCAAGGCCACCTCGGTCTTGCCGAAGCCCACGTCGCCGCAGACCAGCCGGTCCATGGGCTCGGGCCGTTCCATGTCGGCCAGCACGTCGGCGATGGCCTTTTCCTGGTCCGGCGTCTCCTCGAAGCCGAAGGTGGCTTCGAACTCCAGGTACAGCTCGTTGGTGGGGCCGTAGGCGTAGCCCTTGGCCACCTGGCGGTAGGCGTACATCTCGACCAGATCGGCGGCGATGCGCTCGATGGCTTTTTTCGCCCGCTCGCGCACGGACTTCCAGCGCGCCCCGCCCAGGCGGTCCAAGGGCGGCGCGACGCCCTCCGGACCCTTGTAGCGCTGGAGCAGCCCCAGCCGGTCGGCCGGCAGGTACAGCTTGTCCTCGTCGGCGAAGACCAGCAGCAGGTAGTCGCCGCCGGTGGCGTCCACGGTCATGCGCGTGAGCCCCTCGAAGGAGCCGACGCCGTAGTCGCGGTGCACGACCAGGTCGCCGGGGCGGATGTCGTCGAAAGAGGTCAGGCCCTTGAAATCCTTGTCGCGGCCGCGCCCGGCCTCGCCGCCCGAGGACTCGGGGTGCAGAATGTCCTCGGCCAGGATGCGGGTGTCGCGCCAGGAGAGCTCCATGCCGTGGCGAAGCCCCGAAAGGAGCGCGAAAAGCCCCGTCTCGCCCGGGCTGTAGCTCGTGCGAAAGACCAGCCCCTCGGGCTCGATCATCTGGAGGAATTTTTTGCGGGAGCGCTCGCCGTGAAAGGACAGGATGGTCTGGCCGTGGCCGTTCCATTCCTTGAGCGCGGCCGTGAGCGTGGTCCAGGGCCGCTTGTCCGAGCCGGGCTTCCAGAAGAGGTCGCCGAAGCGCTCCAGGGATTTCTCGGCCAGGTCCGGGCCGTGCCGGCCCCGGCCCATGACCAGATCCTCGAAGAGGATGCGCCGGCCGGAGACCAGGGCCTTGCGGGCCATGTTCTCGGGCCAGAGCACCCGGGCATTGGGCCAGGGATGGCCCTGCTCCTTGGTCTGGGCCTCGAAAAAACGCCGCCAGGCGTGCTCGGCCTCCTCCAGGCGTTCCTTGACCCGGGCGGCGTCGCACACGATCCAGGCCGCGTCCCCGGGCAGCCAGTCGGACAGGGCGGCGGGCTTTTCGTAGAAAAGCCCCGGCCACATGCCGCCGTCGCCGGCCGCGATGGCGGCCTCAAGGCGCGCTTTGGCCGCGCGGTGCAGCTCCCCGGTGCCGGCGATGGTCTCCCACAGGGCCGCGGCCTCTTCCTTGAAGGTCTCCGAGAGCACGGCCGGGGCGGCGGGCACGAGCACGGCTTCGGACAGCTCGGCCAGGGAGCGCTGGGAGCCGGCGTCGAAGCGCCGGGCGGCCTCCACCGTGTCGCCGAAGAATTCCAGGCGCAGCGGGTCGTCGTAGCCCGGGGGAAAGATGTCCAGGATGTCGCCGCGAAGGGAGAATTCCCCGGGCCCGGTGACCATGGGGGCGCGCTTGTAGCCCCAGAGCACGGCCTGCTCGGCCACCAGGTCGCGCGGCAGTTCCTCGCCCACGGCAAGGGTGAGCACGTTGCCGTCCAGGGCTCGGCGGCACGGCCATTTGGGCAGCAGGTTGTCGGCGGAAAAGAGGAAGGCGCGCGGCCCGGAGCCCAAGGCGGCCTGGGCCAGGAAGGCCATGCGCCTGGCCCAGAACGCGCCGCTTGGCAGGCCCGGGGCGTAGGACGGCAGGGTCATGACGGCGCGGCCCCAGAGGGTGCCGGGCCCGGGCGGCACGAGCAGCTCCAGGAGGGCGGCGATGCGCGTCAGTTCGTTGTGTCCGGGTGCGACCACGGCCACGGACTGCCCGCGGGAAAGGGCCTCGGCGGCCAGGAAGGCCAGGGTGGCCGGGCCGCTTTTGTAGACCGAAACGGAGTCGGGGCTCTCCAGGAGCGCGGCAAGGGGGGATGTGCGGGACAAAACGGGCCTCGTGGAAATACGGGATGGCCGCCGCCACATCCGTGGCGGCGGCCGCGATGACGATAGGACTCGACGCCGGGAGCCGTCGGAAGAACGGCCTTCCAGCGCGCCTAGAAGGAACCGAGCATGTCGCGCTCTTCGCCGGAAAGGAGCTTGTTGAGGTCGAGCAGGATCAGCAGACGATCCTCGAGCTTGCCCACGCCGCTGATGTATTCCGACTCCAGGCCGGACACCACGGGTGGCGGCGGCTCCACCGTGCTGGCGGGTATGCGCAGCACCTCGGAGACGGAATCGACCACGAATCCGACGATCATGTTGTTGATTTCGATGACGATGATCCGTGTGTGCTTGTCATGGTCCCGGGTGGACAAGCCGAAACGCCGGCGCAGGTCGATGATGGGTATGACCTTGCCCCGCAGGTTGATGACGCCCTCGACGAACTCCGGGGCGCGCGGGACCTTGGTGATATCCATCATGCGGATGATCTCCTGCACGCTCAGGATATCGACGCCGAACTCTTCCTCGCCAATACTGAATGTGACGAGTTGGAGCAGTTCGGCATCCTGTTTCTTGAGGGTTTCCTCCATGCGGCAAGCTCCCGTTTTGATTTTGACCGCGCCGCCGACGGCGCATGCGAGCCTATGCTTTCCTATCTACCCAAATTTGCCCGGGTTGGGCAAGTGCGCGGCAAGGGGAAATCGCCTAGTCTTCGGAAGATTCGGCCTTTCGCTGCTCGGGCGTCATGCTCCAGAACGGAAAGCCGTCCTTGGTGCGCCGGACCTTGAGTTGGATGTCCTCGCCCTTTTTCACCTTGACGGCCAGAAGGACGTCGTGCCCGTCCATTTCGGCCCAGGCCCCGGCCACCTTGACCTGGTCGCCCTCCTTGAGCCCGATGGACCCGAGGTCCACGAAATCCTTGGGCCCCAGGTGCACGATCTCCATGGTCTTGTCCTTCTTGTCCTCGATCTGCAGGGCGATGCCCGTGGCCATGCCGTCGATGGGCTTGATGTCCATGATCTTGACCACGCGGCCCTTGAGGGAATCGGCTTCCTTGGGGTCGAAGAGCCGGTCGTATTCGCTGCCCTTTTCCCAGCCCTTGATGTCCGGGTTGGCCTTGGGGCCGGCGAAGGCGGGCGCAGCGGCGGCGACGAGGGCCGCGACCAGAAACGAAAGAAAAAGGGCGCGCATGGGCATCTCCTTGAAACCGTTCCGCTTGTCTTTCATACGGTTCCGACACCGCCGCGATTACGGCTCCTGGCCGGCGGCGTCAATAGAGGAAGCAGCCGTTTTCGTAAATCGTGGTTTCCCGGCCGTCGGTCAGCCGGGCGCGCACCCGCTTGGGCTCGGTGTTGACCAGGTCCCAGTGCAGGGCGGAATCGTTGAAACCCAGGGCCTCCTTGCGCTCGCCGTCCAGGGTGGCCGGATCGCCGTCGAAGGTGTCGGAGTAGGAGCTTCCCACGGCCACGTGGCAGTTGCCGTGCGGTCCGCCGAAGTTTTCGTCATAGAGCGTGTTGGCCATGAAGCGGTCGATCTTGGAGAAACGCTTGTCCGTGAGCGAGAATTCGCCCAGGCGCGAGGCCCCGGGATCCATGGCCAGCTGCTTGCGCACGAAATCCTCGCCCTGCTCGGCGGCGATCTCCGTGACCGCGCCGTCCTTGAAGGTCAGGCGCACGCCTCGCACGTAGTTGCCGCTGCGGTAGGAGGGCTGGTCGGCGAAGTAGCGGCCGGTGGTGCCGCGCCAGTCCGGGGAGGTGAAGATCTCGAAGCTCGGTATGTTGTGGCCGGAGAGGCCGAGCCAGCGGCGGTGCTCGCCGGGCGTGACCGTGAGGTCCACGTTGTCGGATTCGATGCGAAGGGAGGCGGCCTTGATGGAATTGAGCCAGGCCTTGATCTCGCGGGCGTTTTCGTAAAGCCCCCGCCACACGGCCACGGGCTCGGGGTCCTTGAGGAAGCAGGCGGCCGTCACCTGGGCGGCGTATTCCTTGGCCGTCATGCCGGCCTTTTGGGCCAGTTCGCGGGTGGGGTACAGGCACAGGGTCCAGCCGAACTCGCCCTTCTCCTCCCGGCGCACCAGGATGTCGCGCAGGGGTTTGCGGGCCACGGCCGCGGCCGCGATGCGCTTGGAGTCGATGCCGCTTAAGTGGGTCAGGCTTTCCGGGGCGAGCAGGTGCATGGCCCCGTGGACGTTTTCGTGCAGCACGGCCTGGCCCGGAGGCTGGAAGACGAGCTGGGCCTCGTCGGCCGTGCCGTAGAAGGCGGTCTCCATGCTCGGGGTGAGCGCCAGGCGCGGCACGGGATTGAGCCCCCGGCCGAGCAGCTTGGCGTAGACCGCCTCGGCCAGGCGCAGGGCGGGCAGTTCGAACTGGACGAGCACCACGTCCCCGGGCTTGTACGGCTCGACCCGGGACGTGGTCAGGCCCCAGAGCAGGACATCGGCGTATTTTTCGAGTTGGGAGCGCGTGAGCACGGTTTTTCCTTTTTCCCGAAAGCATAGACCGAAAGGCGCCCGGGCGGCAAGGACCCGGGCCGGACTCGCCGGGCGGCCGCGCCGTCTCCCGGGCCCCTTGCCAACCCGTGAAAAAACGGCTATCCGGCTACGTTCACGAGAAAATGATCGCGCGGTCGGGATTTCTCCCGCGCCGCCAGGAGGATATCGTTCATGGCCAAAGAAGGCGCCATCGAGGTCGACGGCAAGGTGCAGGAAGCCCTGCCCAACGCCATGTTTCGCGTGGAGCTGGAGAACGGGCACGAGGTTCTGGCCCACATCTCCGGGAAAATGCGCAAGTTCTACATCCGCATCCTGCCCGGCGACCGGGTCAAGGTCGAACTCTCCCCCTACGACCTCACCCGCGGCCGCATCACCTACCGCCTCAAGTAGCGCCGCCCGGCCCAGTCTTCGCGGGCGGCGCGGCCGGTTTCCCGACCGCGCCGGTTCCCGGCTCACATTTCCGAGAGCAGCCTGAGCAAGTCCCCGTCCACGGCCGCCAGCCGTTGACTCCATTCCGCCTGTTCCTCGGGCGAACGGGCGGCCAGGGCGTCCTTTTGGGCGCGCATGCGCTCGACGCGGCCGGCCAGCTCCGCAAGCAGCACGTCCCAGTCGATGCGCGGCCGGGCCTTGGCCTCGTCCACGGCCACGGAAGGCTCGGTCCCGGGCTCCAGGGTGTATTCCTCCAGGTATTGGGGGATGCGCACCTTGAGCCCGAAGCGTTCCTTGATGAGCCCCGAAAGGATGGTCAGGGCCTTCTGCTCGCCGTGGACCAGAAACACCTGCGGATGGTTGACCTTGAAGTGGGTGAGCCACTTGAGGATCTGGCTCTGGCCGGCGTGGGAGGAAAAGCCGCCGATGGTGAACACCTTGGCCGCGACGTTGATCTCCTCGCCGAGGAGGCGGATCGACCTCGCGCCGTCCACGATCTTGCGCCCGGGCGTGCCCATGGCCTGGAAGCCCACGAAGACCACGCAGGATTCGGGCCGCCAGAGGTTGTGGCGCAGGTGGTGCTTGATGCGCCCGGCGTTGCACATGCCGCTGGCCGCGATGACGATGGCCGGGCCGTTTAGGGTGTTGATCTCCCGGGACTGGTCCGTGGACTCGGTGAAGCGCAGGTGCGGCAGGGACAGGGGGTCTTCGCCCCGGCCGAAGTAGTCTCTCGTCTCGTCGTCCATGTATTCGGGATGGCGGCGGAAGATCTCCGTGGCCTTGATGGCCAGGGGGCTGTCCACGAAGACCGGCATGTCGGCCGGGATCTTGCCGTCCTTTTGCAGCAGATGCAGGCAGAAGAGCACCTCCTGGGTGCGCTCCACGGCGAAGGCCGGAATGATGACCTTGCCGCCGCCCTTGGAGGCGTAGGCGATGGCCTGGGCCAGCTCGTCGCGGCTTTGCTCCACGTCCTTGTGGTCGCGGTCGCCGTAAGTGCCTTCCAGGAACAGGTAGTCCGCGTCCACGGGCTGGTCCGGGTCGTTGACCAGCAGCTGGTCCGGGCGGCCGAGGTCGCCGGAGAAGAGCATGCGGGTGCGGCGGCCGCCCTCCTCCAACGAAAGCTCGATGAAGGCCGAGCCCAGGATGTGGCCTGCGTCGTGGTAGATGGCCGTCACCCCGGGGGCGGGCGAGAAGGCCTCGCCGTAGGGCACGGCCACCAGGCGCCTCACCGCCGCGGCGGCGTCGGCCCGGGTGTAGAGGGCCTCCACCGCACGTCCGCCGTGGCGCTTGTTCTTGCGGCTGGCCCACTCGGCCTCCATCTCCTGGATGTGGGCGCTGTCCTCGAGCATGATGCCGAGCAGGTCGCGAGTGGGCGGCGTGCAGTAGACCTTGCCCGAAAATCCGGTCTTGACCATGCGCGGCAACAGCCCGGAATGGTCGATGTGGGCGTGGGTGAGCAGGAAAAAATCCATGCCCCGGGGCTCGTAGACCCCGACGTCGAGGTTGCGGCGCTCGATGACGTCGCTGCCCTGGTGCATGCCGCAATCCACGGCGAAACGGACGGCGTCCGTGGACACGACGTGGCAGGAGCCGGTGACGGTGCCGGCGGCCCCCAGGAATTTGACCTTCATGCATCCTCCGCAAAGGGCCGCGGCGAGGCCGGGCCTTGATTATCGTTGCCCAACGGGGCACGATGCGCCGATGGGCATTTGGCCGAGGCCGCCGTGTACTGCGTTTGGCCGCGCCTGGGAAGTCCCGCCGCGAACGAACCGTCAAGGAGCGCCGTTTGAGCACCTCGCACCAGTACCTCATCGACGACCTGTCCGTTTCCGAATCCTGGCGGCTTTTCCGCATCATGGCCGAAATCGTGGACGGCTTCGAGGTGCTGGGGGAGATCAAGCCGGCGGTCTCGATCTTCGGATCGGCCCGGGTGCGGCCCACGGAACCCCTTTACGCCGACACGGTCAAGCTGGCCTCGCTGCTGTGCAAGGCCGGCTACTCGGTCATCACCGGCGGCGGCCCCGGGCTCATGGAAGCGGCCAACAAGGGGGCCAGCGAAGCCGGGGGCGAGTCCATCGGCCTGCACATCCACCTGCCCTTGGAGCAGAAGCCCAACCCCTACCTGACCCTGCGTAGCGACTACCGCTATTTCTTCATCCGCAAGCTCATGTTCGTCAAATACGCCATGGCCTACATCGCCATGCCCGGCGGCTTCGGCACCCTGGACGAGCTGTCCGAAGCCTTGGTCCTCATCCAGACGCGGCGCATCAAGCCCTTTCCCATCATTTTCCTCGGCAAGGAGTTCTGGGGAGGCCTCGTGGACTGGTTCCGCCGCTCCCTGCTGGAACGGGGGTTCCTGTCTCCGGACGACCTGGAGCTCTTCACGGTCATGGACACGCCCGAGGAGGCTGTGGCCTACATCCGCCGCCATGTGATCGTCTAGCCGCACACCGCCCAAGGAGAAGCCATGACCGAAAACGCCCCTTCACACGCCCTGCGCCTGGGCACGGGCATCGCCCCGGCCACGGACATGGCCGTGGCGCGCCTGCTGTTCCAGGAATACGCGAACGGCCTGGGCTTCGATCTGTGCTTCCAGCGTTTCGACGAGGAGCTGGCCGGGCTGCCGGGCTGCTACGCCGAACCGGCCGGCGGGATATGGCTGGCCTGGCTCGAGGGCATGCCGGCGGGCTGCGTGGCCTTGCGGCCCCTTGGGGACGGCCTGGCGGAAATGAAGCGGCTCTATGTGCGGCCGGCCTACGCCGGCCAGGGCCTGGGCCGCAAACTGGCCGAGGCGGCCGTAGCCGGAGCCCGACAGCGCGGCTACGCGGCCGTGCGCCTGGACACCCTTTCTTCCATGACCGCGGCCAACGCGCTCTACGCCAAGCTCGGCTTCGGGCGCATCGACGCCTACTGCGAAAATCCCCTGCCCGGAGCGTTGTATTACGAACTGCGGCTGTGAGAGGCCGCCGGAAAACGGCCCTCCGCCGCCCCTATTTCCCTTCCAGCACGTCCTTCAGACAGAGGGCATTGTTGCGCTGCGTGTCCCTGGCCGAATACAGCAGCGTTACAACGTCTTCCTCGCCCTCGGCGCGCAGCCTTTCCAGGAGCGGCGCGACGGCCGGGGCGGCCAGCTCCTCCCGGTAGCGCCGCCGGAATTCCTCCCAGGCGGCCGGCTCGTGGTGGTACCAGCGCCGCAGGGCGTCGCTTGGGGCCAGATCCTTGAGCCACCCGTCCAGCCCGGCCTTCTCCCTGGTCAGGCCGCGCGGCCAGAGCCGGTCCACCAGGTAACGCCGGCCGTCCCGGGGCGACGCCTCTTCGTAGATGCGCTTGGTCGTGAACATGTCCGCCTCCGTCGCGCCGGCTACCAGCGCCGGCCCAGGGCCTCGCGCCAGGGCGGGGCGAGCAGGCCGGCGTGCTCCTCCCCTGTCCCGTCCGCCGGGAAGCGTCTTCCGCCAAGCTCCACGTCGGCCATGTAATACAGGCGCGCCGGCTTGCCCGGCCCTTCGCCGGCAAAAGCGTTCTCCGGGGCCAAGCGCAGCCACGACCGCCCCTGCCTGTCCGCGACCCAGACCGCCTCGGGCAGGAAGACCGCGCCGGCGAGCCGCTTGCCGAGGCTCGCGAACAGGGCGGCGCTTATGCGCGGGAAAGGCTCCTTGTAGAGCCGCCGCCCCCGCGACGGCAGGGTCTCGTTGGTCAGGCAGGCCAGGTTGCCTTGGGGAAGGTTGTTGTAGATTGCGGAAACCGTGGCGTCGCCGGACAGCACCCGGCCGACGCCGAGGGACCGCAGCAGCCCGTCGGCCTGGGCGGCCACATGGGGCAGGTGCTCCACGCCCCAAAGCGACGTGGCCTCCCAGCCGCGCCGCCTGGCCAGCAGATGCTGGCCCAGGAGCAGGATGCCCGTGCCCGAGCCCAGGTCGCAACCGAGAAAGGGCCGCCCGGGATCGGTCCGGGGCGTGCCGGCCAGAAGCGCCGCGAGCAGGTGCACGGTCTTGGGCAGGTCCAGCAGCATCTGCAAAGCGAAGCCGTGGTGCAACAGCAGCCGGCGCAGGGCGTCGCGCCCTTCCAGGGAACGGCAGCCACTGCGGCGGCGCACGAAGCGGCCGCAAAGAAGCGTCGCCTCCTCCAGGGAAACGTCCTCGTGGGCCCGATCCGGGTGCACGTAGGCAAAGGCGTACTTGAGGCACAGGCTGGCCAGGGCCGGGCCGTCGGCGGGCACGTCCGGCCGGCAAAGCCTTGCCAGGCAGGCGGGCAGGCTGCCGGGCTGGTAGCGCCCCGGCTCCATGACCGGCCCCCGGGGCGGCTCGCGTTCGAGCAGCCGCAGAGCCAGGGCCGCGAGCCCCGCCTGTCCCGCCTCGACCGTTCCGGGCTGCATGCCGGCCTCCGCCTGGCGGCCCCTAGAACTGGTAGAGGGCGTCGTAACAGGTGAACACGTCGGTCGCGCCGTTCTGGTAGCAGATCTGGGAGGCGTCATCGAGATAGTATACGTCGTCCATGGGGATGGCGTGGCGCTTGCCGGCGATCCACATGGAATAGACGCCGGTTTCGGTGTCGAGGACCAGGGGCGGATCGACGTAGAAGGTCTTTCCGTCGTTGAGCTCCACGCGGTAGGTGTGGCGGGCGCAGCCGCCGAGGCACAGGCCGCCGAGGAGCAGGCAGCAAAGGATTGGGACGACGCGCATCACGGCCTCCCCGCGTCCGTCGGGACGCGCCGGGTCAGGTTGTTGCATCGAAACGTCAGGGCCCCATGGCCGAAACCGGACAAGGGGCGCGACGCCTCTCCCCTCCCCGTCTCGCCGGACGACGCGCGGCCGTCGGCGGCCCCGCTACTTGGCCGCCGGCTGCCCCGTCCCGCTCCCGCCCGGCGGGGCGAAAAGCGCGGCCGTCTGGCGAAACGAGGCAACGGCGGCCAGAATGTCCTTGCGGGCTTGCGTCAGCTCCACGCTCACGGGCTGGTCGCCGACGTTTCTCTCGGTCAGGCCCAGCCATTCCAGTTCCTTTTCCAGCTTGCCGGCGATGACGCCAAGCCCCCGGTGCACCAGGTCGCCGATCTTGGCCACGGTCTCCGGGCAGTTCGCGTCGACCTGATCGTAGATGTAGACCATGTCCCCGCCGTTGAGAAAAAGCTCCCAGCAGGCCGAGAGCGAGGCGCGAAGGGCCAGGGCGTCCTTGACGCGGGCCGCGTCGCCCTCCTTGGCCAGGGAGGCGTAGTAGTCCTGGATCTTGAGCAGGTGGTCGTACATTTTGCCGGACTGGCTGGCGAAGGTAGCGTTGAAGGCCCGGGTGTCCACCTTGCCGGCGGCCCGGCCGAGCCCGATCAGCGCCAGGAAAAAGCAGACCGCGAACACCGGGACGGACGCCGCCAAGGACCAGCGCCCGCTCCCGCGCGGGGGGCGGCGAATCGGGCCGGATGTCGGCATCCGGTCGCAGGCGGGACGCGCCGACGGAAAGGGTCGCATGGCTTTGTGATGGGAAATCCGCGCGCCCGCGTCAAGGGGCGGCTCAGTTGCCGGCCACGGCGTCCAGGGGAGCCAGGGCGGCCTTGGCCTGGAGTCCGGCCACTTCGGACGGCGTCAGACGCTTGGCGCTGGCGTTTCGCAGCTTCACGGCCCGCTCGCGGTAGTTCTCGGCCAAAGACGACGAAGCCGCGGCCAGGGAGGCGAAGTAGTAGGCCTGGGCGTCGTTGACCGGCACCCCGCCGTAGCCCCGGCTGTAGAGGTCGGCCAGCACGTAGCGGGCGTAGCCGAACCCGGACTCGGAGGACCGGTGCAGCCAGTGCAGGCCTTGGCGGAAATCCTGGGGCACGCTCGTGCCGTTGACGTAGGCCACGCCCAGGGCGCACTGGGCCCGGGGATCGCCGGACTGGGCCTTGGCCAGCTTGACGGTGAAGGGTTCCGGGCCGTCGAGGCCCTTGGGGGCGGCGTCCGGGGAGGCCGGGGAGGCGGCCCGGGCCAGGGGCGCGGCCAGGAAGGACAGGCACAATACGGAAAAAACCAGCGCCGGGCGCAAGCGGATGAACATCGGCTCCTCCTGTGAGTGCGGCCGCGCCCGGCTGGTCCGGGCGCGGCCGCGTCAAAGGCTATTTCTTGAGCCAGCCCATCATGTCGCGCAGCTTGGCGCCCACCTTCTCGACGGGATGTTCGGCGTTGAGGCGGCGCATGGACAGGAAATGCGCCCGACCGGACATGTTCTCGACGATGAACTCCTTGGCGAAGGTGCCGTCCTGGATCTCCTTGAGGACCCGCTTCATTTCCTGGCGCGTTTCCTCGGTGACGATGCGGGGGCCGCGGGTGTAATCGCCGTATTCGGCGGTGTCGCTGATGGAATAGCGCATGCGGGAAAGGCCGCCCTCGTAGATCAGGTCGACGATGAGCTTCATCTCATGCATGCATTCGAAATAGGCGCTTTCGGGTTCGTACCCGGCTTCCACCAGGGTGTCGAAGCCGGCCTTCATGAGTTCGGCCACGCCGCCGCACAGCACGGCCTGCTCGCCGAAGAGGTCGGTCTCGGTTTCTTCGCGGTAGGTCGTGGTGAGCACGCCGCTACGGGTGCCGCCGATGCCCTTGGCATAGGCCAGGGCCAGTTCCAGGGCCTTGCCGCTGGCGTTCTGGTGCACGGCCACCAGGCAGGGCACGCCGCCGCCCTCGGTGTAGACCCGGCGCACCAGATGGCCCGGGCCCTTGGGCGCGATCATGGTCACGTCCACGTCGGCCGGGGGCACGATCTGCTGGTAGTGGATGTTGAAGCCATGGGCGAACATGAGCATTTTGCCGGCCTTGAGATGCGGCAGAATGTCTTTTTCGTAAAGCGACTTCTGGGTCTGGTCCGGGACCAGGATCATGATGACGTCGGCCGCGGCCGCCGCCTCGGCGGCGGACATGGGCGTAAAGCCGTTTTCTTTGGCCAGTTGCCAGTTGGGTCCGCCGGGACGCTGGCCGATGACCACCTTGACGCCGGAATCGCGCAGATTCTGGGCGTGGGCGTGGCCCTGGCTGCCGTAGCCGATGATGGCCACGGTCTTGTCGGCCAAAAGGGAAAGATCGGCGTCCTGGTCGTAATAGATTTTCATTGCTGCTCCTTTTTTATTCCTGCATGCCGCGCCGCATGGCCACGGCGCCGGTGCGGGCGATTTCCTTGATGCCGTAGCGCTGCAGCATGTGGATGAGCGCTCCGAGCTTGTCCTGGGTGCCGGTGACCTCGATGACGAGCTCATCCAGGCTCACGTCCACCACCTTGCAGCGGAAGATGTCCACGATGCGCAGCACCTCGGCCCGCTTGCCGCCCTCGGCGTCCACCCGCAGGAGCATCATCTCGCGCTCCACGGACTTGACGTCGGTGAGGTCGACCACCTTGAGTGTGGTCACGAGCTTGCGCAGCTGCTTGACGATCTGCTCGATGATGGCCTCGTCGCCCTCGGTGGTGATGGTCATCATGGACAGGCCTTCGGTGAGGGTCGGGGCGACGTTGAGCGTCTCGATGTTGTAGCCCCGGCCGCTGAACAGGCCGGCCACCCGGGAGAGCACGCCGGGCTCGTTTTCGACCAGGATGGAGAGGATGTGGCGCATGGACGGCTCCTAGACGAGGATCATCTCGGTTATGGACTTGCCGGCCGGGACCATGGGCGCGACGTTTTCCTCGCGGTCGATGACCACGTCCACGATGACGGTCTTGGGCAGGGCGAAGGCTTCGGCCAGCACGGCTTCGACCTGGGCCGGGTCGGTGACCCGGAAGCCGGCCGCGCCGTAGGCCTCGGCCAGTTTGACGAAATCCGGGGCCACGTCAAGGCAGGTGGCGCAGTAGTTCTTCGCGTAGAAAAGCTCCTGCCACTGGCGGACCATGCCGAGATAGCCGTTGTTGAGGATGACGATCTTGACCGGCAGGTCGTAGCACACGGCCGTGGCCAGCTCCTGGATGCACATCTGGATGGAGCCGTCGCCGGCCACGTCGATGACCAGGCGGTCGGGGCAGGCCATCTGCGCGCCGATGGCGGCCGGGAAGCCGAAGCCCATGGTGCCGAGCCCCCCGGAACTGATGAACGAGCGCGGCCGCAGGAACTGGTAGAACTGGGCGGCCCACATCTGGTTCTGACCCACCTCGGTGGTGATGACCGCCTCGCCCCTGGTCAGGCGCGAGATCGTCTCGACCACGTACTGGGGCTTGATCACCTTGTCGTCCTGGGCGTAGGTCAACGGCTTTTCGGCCTTCCACTCGGCGACCTTCTCCAGCCAGGCGGCGTGGCGTTCGGCCGGGGGCGGCCCGGCCTCGGCCGGCGCGTCCTCCAGATGGCGACGCAGGGCGGCCAGGAAGCTCTTGCAGTCGGCCACCACCGGAATCTGCACGGCCACGTTCTTTTGGATGGAAGTCGGGTCGATGTCGATGTGGACGATCTTGGCGTTTTTCGCGAATTCGCTGAGCTTGCCCGTGACCCGGTCGTCGAAGCGGGTGCCGATGGCGAGGATCAGGTCGGCGTGGCTGATGGCCATGTTGGCGGCGTAGGTGCCGTGCATGCCGAGCATGCCGACCCACCGGGGGTCGTCGGCCGGAAAGCAGCCGAGGGCCATGAGGGTGGCCGTGACCGGGATGTCCTGGGACCGGGAAAGCCAGACGAGGTCCTCGGCGGCGGTGGAGGCGATGACGCCGCCGCCGGCGTAAATGATGGGTTTTTTGGCCTTGCGCACGACCTCCGCCACCTTGGCCACCTGCTTGGGGTTGGGGGCGTAGGTGGGGTTGTAGCTGCGCATCTTGATCGTCTTGGGGTACTTGTACTCGCACCTGGCCTGCTGCACGTCTTTCGGCAGGTCGATGAGCACGGGGCCCGGGCGGCCGGTGGCGGCCAGATAGAAGGCCTCCTTGATGACCCGGGCCAGGTCGCGCACGTCCTTGATCAGGTAGTTGTGCTTGGTGCAGGGGCGCGTGATGCCGACGATGTCGACTTCCTGGAAGGCGTCGTTGCCGATAAGCGGCGTCGGCACCTGGCCGGTGATGACGACCACCGGCACGGAGTCCATGTAGGCGGTGGCAATGCCGGTCACGGCATTGGTGGCGCCGGGGCCCGAAGTCACCAGACATACGCCTACCCTGCCCGAGGCCCGGGCATAGCCGTCGGCGGCGTGGATGGCTCCCTGCTCATGGCGCGCGAGCACGTGGCGCAGGGGGTAGTGCGGCAACTGGTCGTAAATGTCGATGACCGCACCTCCGGGGAAGCCGAAAACGACGTCCACGTCCTCGCGGCGCAAGGACTCCAGGAGGATCTGGGCCCCGGTCAGTTCCATGCTAGTGGACCTCCGCCTTGCGGTATTTCATGAGGAGGGTTTCGATGCGCGTCTTGCCGGACAATTTCTTCTTCTTGATTTCCTTGAGTTCGGTTTCTTCCGAAGGGGTCAGGAAGGGTTTGCCTTCCATCTTCTCCAGAATCTTTTCAAACGCGACGTGCTCCTCGTAGAGACTCTTGAGCTCCGGGTCCGCCTCGGCGTATTTGGCGATGAGCTCGAGATCGCGCTGGTCCATGGCAAAGACTCCTTGTTAACGGTTCTCGTCTTATCCCGTGCCGGCCGCGAAGGACCAGTCGGGTTCGGACTCCGCTTCGACGCGAATCGTTTTTTTCCGGGACTTCTGCCCGGAAACGATGGCCACCTGCCTGGCCCGAAGCCCCAGGCAGGCGGCCAGAAACTCCGTCAGGGCGGCGTTGGCCCGGCCTTCCACGGCCTTGGCCCGCAGCCGTACGCGCAGCCTGTCCTCGGCAAGCCCGGCCAGGGCGTCCTTGGCCCCGCCCGGGGTCACGGCCACGCGCAACGTCCAGGCCCCCTCCCCGGCCGGCGTCACGAAGACCGGAAGCCCGGCGTCGCCCGGCCGGCTCTCCCGGCCCTTCGCCGCCCCGGCCATATCAGCGCCATCCCCGGGGCGCGCGGAAAAACACGGCGGCCGCCGCGCCGGTCTCCGTGCGGTCCCCGTCGTGCCGGCGTTCACCGGTCGGGAATGGAAAAGGCATCCGTGAAGCGGGCGCGACGCATCGGCTGCTCACGGCCGTCGCGCCCCTGGCCGCGGCGGTGGTCCCGCCGGTGCGACGTTGTCTCCCTGGGGTCGTGCATCCATGCACAGGGTCCCTTCTTCCCGCCTAGAGCCGTCCGACGCCCATGCCGCCCATGCCGCCCAGGCGCAACAGCGTCGGCACCAGGAACCATTGCAGGAACTGCACGGCAAGGATCACGACGATGGGCGAAAGGTCCACGCCGCCGATGGTGAGGAACGGAAACCAGCGCCGGACGCGGTAGAAGACCGGGTCGGTCACGGCCCGCAGGAAACGCACCACCGGGTTGTAGGGATCGGGCCGTACCCAGGACAGCAGGGCGGCGATGATGATGACCCAGAAGTACAGGGAAAGGACGATATCCAGGACCCTGGCCACTGCGACGAAAAAAAACCCAATAATATCCATGCAACATCCTTCTTACAGGACCGACCGAGCAGACGTGCCGTTACTTGAAAATGGCACAGCGCCTGCGTTTAATCAAGTCCATTCGCGACCGGCAAGGGCCGCAGGTCGCCCGCCAGGCCGGTTTGCGGCCATGGGCGCGCCGCGTCGGGGGGCCTGGCTCCGCGCCGCGCCCCCTCCCGGGGCCGGAAGGTCCAAGCGCGCCCCCTCCCGGTGCGCCATTTGATGAACATGTTATTTACATGAATTATACCGCAGGGTTCTCCCGCTGGCAAGCCGGGACCTAGCCGGTCGGCAGGCCGCCCAGGCAGGCGAGCAGCGTGGGGAAGTCCGGGATGTACATGGACGCGGCCAGGGCCGGGTTCTTGTAGGCCCAGAAGGACACCCCGGCGGCATGGGCCGAGCGCTCGTCCAGGGCCGAGTCGCCGATGTAGGCCACGACGTCTGGCGGCAGGTCCCAGGCGGACAGGATCATGTGGACGCCCTCGGGATCGGGCTTGGGCCGCTTGAGGCTGCCGGCGCTCACGACCGGATCAAAGTAGTCCCGAATCTCGAGGTGCTCGAGCAACGCGTCGGTGGTGTTGGTGCGGTTGGTGTGCACGCCCAGGCGCACGCCGCGGCGGCGCAGGGCCTCAAGCAGGTCCGTCAGGCCGTCCTCGAGGTAGATGTAGGGGTAGATGTCGGCGTAGTCGAGGTTGCGCCGCACCTCTTGCGCCTCGTCCATGCGCTCGGGCGGGATGATGCGGGCCAGGCATTCGTTGACGGAATGCATGTGCACGTAGTCTTCCTCTTCCGGGGTGATGGGCAGCATGCCGATCCCTTCCCGGATGAGGTTGTAGTACATGCGGTTGGCGTCGTGGGAATCGACCAGCACGCCGTCGCAGTCGAAGACGACGCCCTTTATGCGGGCGAGAAAATCCGGCGGGGAGGCGGGATTGCAGACGTACACGGATGCTCCTTAGGGTTTGGCCACGACCACGGACCGGGTGACGTCGAGCCAGGGGGCCTCGGGGTCGGGACGGGTGTGGCCGAGCAGCCGCCAGCCGGTTGACCGGGCCACCTCCAGGCCGCCCGCCGGCGCGCCGTCCGGAAACCAGACGGCCAGATCGGCCTCGGCCGCCGGGGCGAAGGCGACGCCGGCATCGCGCCAGGTCTCCACGATCTGCGCGTCGACCGTGAAAATTCCGGCTCCGGCCGGAGCCACGGTCCAGAAGGCCGGCAGGATCCGCCGCCAGGACGGACGGAATTCGTCGGCCAGAGTTTCGGCCCGTGGCAGCGCCCCGGCTTCGGCCAGGGCGGCGGCCAGCTCCTCGGCGTCGTCGTCGGCCTCCAGCCCCAGGCTCTCGGCCATGGCCAGGCGGAAGCGCGCGTCGAGCTCCCCTGCCCCGGCCAGGTCGCACAGGGTCTCCTCGACCATGTAGGCCAGGCACAGGGAAAGCTGGGCGGCCTTGGCCCGGCGCAGGGCCACGCGCTGCGGCTCCAGGGCGTCCTCCAGCTCCCGGCGGGCGGCAAAGGAGGTGTCGGCGAAGAAATAGCCGCCGGAGGCGCCGCCAAGCAGGGCGAGGTCCTTGGGATTTTTCACTTCCCGGCGCAGCCGGTCGAATTCCCGCAGGCAGCCGGCCAACTCCTCGCCGCCAAGGGGCAGATCGTCCGGGGCCAGGCGCAGGGACGGGTCCTTGGGGCCGAGCCCCGGGTCCAGGAGCCGCACGCCGGCGGGCAGGCCCTGCGGGGCCAGGGCCGGGAAAAGATGCGGAAACAGCAGCAGACCGTTCATGGACAACCATCCTTGGCGCTTGACGTTACATCGCGGCGGCCTGCCGCCTGGCGAAACGCGCACAGACGCCGGCGCAGGCCGGCAGGGCCAGCAGGCAGAGGTCCCCGGCGGCGCTGGGGCAATCCGGGAACGACGTCGTATCACCGGGCCCACGCTTCCGACAATAGGCTTCCCGGGCCAAGGCCGCCGGGAAGCGGGCCTCCCAGGCGGCTTGGGCCTGCTCCTCGGTCATGCCCAGGTTCTCGGCCCGCAGGGCGAAGTCGTCGAAGGCCCGGCCGAGCCGCGCGAGCACGACGCACTGATACTCCTCGTGCAGCCCCGGGTTGCGGCGCTCCTCGTACAGGCAGCGGCCGGACAGGTAAAACCGGCAACCGTGGCCCGGCAGGCGGCTGATCCTGGCCGCCGTCACGCGTCCTTCCCGGCGCGCGCCCTTCCTTGACCTGCCGTGGGGCGGCGTGTATAGCCTCGGCCAACCCACTCGCGGAGGCATCGCATGTTTGGAATCGGATTCCCCGAGCTTATCATTATCCTGGTCATCGTGATCATCATTTTCGGAGCCAACAAGCTTCCCGAGATCGGGGCCGGCATGGGCAAGGCGATCAAGAACTTCAAGAAGGCCACCAACGAGCCCGACGAGATCGACGTGACGCCCGGCAAACCCAAGGACGACACGCCCGAAAAGCACTAGTCCGCCCTTCCCGCAAGCGCAAGGCCCCGAAGGTTCGCCTCCGGGGCCTTTTTCATGGCGTCCTGGCGGACTGCCCGGCCACGGCCAGCACGGCCCGGCCCAGCGCCTCGGCCAGGGCCTGCCGCTTTTCCGGCACGGCCAGGGCGGCGGCGTCGGCCGCGTTGGAGAGAAAGCCCGCCTCCACCAGCACGGCCGGAGCGTCGGCCTCGTCGAGGAGGCGAAACGGCCCCGCCCCCGCCCCGCGAAGAGGCAAAGGCGACCCGGAAGCCATGGCCGCGGCCATGGTCCTGGCCGCCTGGCCGGCGGCCAGGACGTCGCGCGCGCCGGCCGATCGGCGCGCGGCCGCGTGGAAGCTCTGGGTGTCCATGCGGCCGGCCTGGGCGGCCAGGCTCTCGTGGGCCGCGTTTTCCACCCGCACGGCGGCGGCGGCCACGGCGTCGGACGGGGCGCCGGCGAAGGCGTAGAAGGCCACGCCCCCGGCGGCGGGATCGGGCGCGCGGGCGGCGTGGACGGAGACCACGAGGTCCGCGTCGTAGAACCCGGCCAGGGCGGCCCGGGCCCAGCCCGGCAGGGAAACGTCGGCCGTGCGGGTGAGGCTCACGGACACGTCTTCGCCCCTGGCGGCCAGCACCCGGGCCAGGCGCAGGGCGACGTCCAGGGCCACGTTCGCTTCCCGAAGCCCGAGCCCTGGCGTCCCGGCGTCCATGCCGCCGTGGCCGGGGTCGATGACCACCCGAAACGGCCCTCCCCTGTCCTTTCCAGCCGCCTTGCCCGCCTGGCCTGCCTGGCCCGACAGGGCCTCGCGCTCGGCCTTGGCCTCGGCGGAAAGGGCGCGGGAGCGGCCCGGCGTCGCGGCGGCCTTGCCGTCGCCGGCGGGCAGCGGAAACTGGCCGATGGTCTCGGCCATCATCCGCGACAGGGTGTCCTCGGGATTGAGCCGGGTGGCCTGGGTGAAATGCGAAAACGCCTCCCGGGCGTCGCCGCGCTGCAAATAGGCCCGGCCGAGCAGGGCCTGGACGCGGTCGTTTCGGACGTCCTTGGCCTGGGCCTCGCGCAGCAGGGCGATGGCCTGGTCCACCTCGCCGCCGGTCAGGGCGGCCTGGGCCTCCCGAGCCAGCTCGTCGGCGCTCTCGGCCCGGGCGATTCCGCCAAGGGCCAGCGACATGGCCAGAAAAAGGCCGAACAACACGATCGGACATCGCGTCATGCCGCGCCCTCCTCCCGCCAACGTGCCACGGCGTCCCGCATGCCGGCGACGTCGTCCGGAGAAAACCAGCGCACGTCCGGCTCCTTGCGAAACCAGGTCAACTGGCGTTTGGCGTAGGCCCGGGTGGCCGCGAGCCAAGCGGCCTTGGCTTCCTCCAGGCTACGTTCGCCGCAAAGATGGGCCGCCAGCTCCGGCCCGCCGATGCCGGAAAGCCCGGGCGCGTCGGCGGGGTGACGGGTCAGGGCGGCGCGGACCTCCTCCACGGCCCCGCTGCGGGCCATGGCCTCGATGCGCGCGGCCAGGCGCGGGGCAAGGGTCTCCAGGGTCGCCTCCAGGCCGATCTTGAGCACGTCCCAGCCGGGTGCGTCCGGGTCGCCCTTCTCGTGCCATTCGGTCATGGTGCGTCCCGTGGCCGCCCGGACCTCCAGGGCCCGGGTCACGCGCTGGCGGTCGGCCGGGGCGAGCCGGCCGGCGCAGTCCGGGTCCAGGACGGCCAGGCGCTCGTGCATGACTGCCGGGCCCAGGGCGTCCCAGTCGCGGGCCACGGCCCGACGGACCTCCTCGGGCACGGGCGGGATGGGAGCCAGCCCGCCGAGGATGGCCCGGAAATAAAGCCCTGTGCCGCCGACCAGAAGCGGCAGCAGGCCGCGCTCCAGGACGGAGGCGACCACGAACCTGGCCCGCTTGGCGTAGCCCCCCGCCGTGACGGCGAAATCCGGCGGCGTGTCGCCGTAGAGGAAATGCGGGCAGCGCCCCTGCTCCTCGGGCGTGGGCTGGGCGGTCAGCACGGCCAGCCCGGCGTAGACCTGACGGGAATCGACGTTGACCACCGCCCCGCCGAAGGCCTCGGCCAGGGCCAGGGCCGCCGCCGTCTTGCCGGTCCCCGTGGCCCCGAGCAGGCAGACGACCTGTGCGCCGGCCATGCTCAACCTTCCCGCTCCGGGCCGAAGCCGTATTTCTCGAGCACGCGCTCGCGCACGAATTCCGGCACCATGCCCCGTATCTCGCCGCCGTGCTTGGCCACTTCCTTGACGATGGTGGAGCTGATGTAGAGCCACTGGTAGTCGGTCATGATGAAGACCGTCTCGATGGTGCGGTCGAGCTTGCGGTTCATGAGCGCCATCTGGAACTCGAACTCGAAGTCGGACACGGCGCGCATGCCGCGCAGGATGACGTTGGCCCGGCGGTGCTTGACGTAGTTGACCAGCAAGCCGCGAAAACCCTCGACCATGACGCTCGCGTCGTGGTCGAAGACGGCCTCGGCGATGGCCACGCGCTCGTCGAGGGAGAAAAGCGGCGTCTTGTGGGAGTCGCCGGCCACGGCCACGATGACCGAGCCGAAGATCTTGGCCGCCCGGCGCACCAGCGAGACGTGGCCGTTGGTCAGGGGGTCGAAGGTTCCGGGATAGACGGCGACGCAGTTTCGCATGGCGTCCATAGAATGATCCTCGTTTGTCCGTAGGCGCGGTCGGCCACGAGCTCCAGGCCGGCCGGCACGTCCGTTGCGGCCAGGACGGCCGTGGACTCGATTTCCGCCGCCAGCGCCCCGCCCGGGGCGAGCAGGCCACCCACGACGACGGCGGCCAGGGTCGGCGGCACGAGCCCGAAACCGTAGGGCGGATCCACGGCGATGAGGTCGAAGGGCCGCTCCTTTTGGCCCAGGCGCGGCAAGGCCCTGGCCACGTCGGCCTCGACCACCCTGGCCTCGGTCGGCGACAGTCCCAAGGCGCGCAGGTTTTCCCGCAGCACCCGGGCCACGGCCGGGTTTTTCTCCACGAAAACACATTCCCCGGCTCCGCGCGACAGGGCCTCGATGCCCACGCTCCCCGCGCCGGCGAACAGGTCGAGCACTCGCGCCCCGGGGAAGAAGACCTCCCGGGCGGCCAGCATGGAGAACAGGGCCTCGCGCACGCGGCCCGTGGCCGGCCGCAGCCCGGCCGCCTCCATGACCTTGATGCGCCGGCCGCCGAAACGGCCGGCGATGACGCGCATGCTCATCGCTGCCGCGACCCCGTGGCCGCGGCGAAGACCGCCGGGGCGAAGCGCAAAAGCAGCATGGCCAGCCAGGTGCACAGGGCGAAGGTGGCGGCCATGAGCAGCGCCATGTAGCCGATGCCCACCCAGGTCCCGGACGTGGGGTGGAAGAGGTAGCGCGTGGCGTAGATGAGGTAGGACAGGACCGGCTCGTGGGTGAGATACACGAAAAAGGAGATGCCGGACAACCCCAGCAGAAACTTCGAGCGGCCAAGCCAGGGATAGCCGGTGAGCAGCCACAGGGCCAGGGTGCCGAAGATCATGTCGTGGCGGTAGAAGAGATGGTAGTACGGCGGATAGCCCTGAAAATACTCCACCCAGCTGACCGCGCCCAGGGCGGCGACGCCGAGGGCGATGCCGAGCCAGGCGTAGGGCCGGGCCGCGTCCAGGTCGGCCCGGGCGCGGGCGAGCAGACCGCCAGTGTAGAAGAAGAACGCGCCGCTCAACTCCACGGCCAGTCCCTCCTGCGGCACGAACATCCACAAGGCCCAGAACACCAGGACGCCGAGCCTGGGGATCTCCTCACTGACGACATAAAAGGCCGGAGCCAGCAGGAAGTAGACATAGAGGTCGCGCAGAAACCACAGGGGATAGACGGCCGGAAAGCGGTAGACGCCGAGGAGGTACTTGAGGATGCCGTCGGCGCGCAGGCCGTGGATGTCGCCCATGTAGGGGGCCTTGTTGAAGATGAGGATGAGCGCGATGGTGACGGCGTTGAAGAGCAGATACGGGAAAAGGATGGTGCGGGTCTTTTTGACCACCATCTTGCCGTAGGCGGCCAGCGTCGGCTTGTAGGTCAGGTAGAAGAGATAGCCAGAAATGCCGAAGAAGACGGGCACGCACAGGCGGAAGATGTTGTGATTGATCACGATGCACACGGCGCGAAGGGCGTCGGGAATCTCCGTGAAATAGGCCTGCAAACCCTTTTCGGCGTGGACGCCGATGACAAAGACGACGAGCAGCGTGCGCAGCACGTCGAAACGCTTGGAAATATCCGGCGGGACCAGGGCACGTGTGGACATACGGGAAGATCGGGCGGCTACTGCAGCAGGTCGAATTTGGAAAAACGCATGGTGAGCCCGGCCCGGCCCTGGGTGGCCGAGCGCAGATCCGTGGAAAAGCCGAACATCTGGCGAAGCGGCGCCAGCGCCGTCACGGTCTTGTGCCCGCCCCGGTCCGACATGTTCTCGATCTTGGCCCCCTTGGAGCCGAGCAGGCCGGCCACGTCGCCGACGAAGGCGTCGGGCACGCCGATTTCGAGTTCCATGATGGGTTCGAGCAGGGCCGGCCGGGCAGCGGCCAGGGCGTTTCTAAGCGCCAATGAGGCGGCCATGCGGCAGCCCACGGCCGTGGTCTTGCCCTCGACCGGGAAAACGCCCGTCAGGCGCACGCGCACGTCCTGGACCGGATAGCCCTTGACCGGCCCGCTTTGCAGGCCGTCCTCCAGCCCTTCGGCGATGGCGTCCAGCCAGGCTTGCGGATATTGGGATGCGTCCACGGCCAGGGAGATCTCGCGCCCGGCCTCGCGCGGCAGGGGCGAGACCACCAGGGAGACTTTGCCGTGGTGGACGCGGTCGCCGAGCTCCCGGTCGAACTCGCCCTCCCCCGCCCCCTCGGCCGTGACCGTCTCCTGGAAGACCACCTGCGGCTTGCCGGCGCGCGGCGACACGCCGTACTCGCGACGGGCCCGTTCGAGCACCACGTCGAGGTGCAGCTCGCCCATGCCGGAGAGGATCCTCTGGTCGGTGTCGGCGTCGTGGACCAGGGTCAGGGTGGGGTCCTCCTCAAGGAGTTTGTCCAGGACTTCCTTGAGCTTGTCGGACTCCTCGGCGTTTCGCGGCTCGAGCGCCAGGCTGATGACCGGCTTATAGGCAGCGATGGTCTCGAGCACGATGGGGTCGGCCCGGTCGCACAGGGTGTCGCCCGTGGCCGCGAAGCGCAGGCCGGAGACGGCCACGATTTCGCCGGGGCCGGCGACCTCGGCCTTCTCGCGGTGGCCGGCGTGCAGTCGGAAAAGCCGGGCCGGACGCTCCACGGCGTCGCGCCGGGGGTTGTAGACGTCCTTGCCTGCCTCCAGGCGGCCGGAATAGACCCGCACGAACACCTGCCTGCGCCCGGTTTCCATGCTGACCTTGAAGGCCAGGGCGGCAAGGGGCGCGGCCGGGTCGGGCTCGAAGCGCTTCTCGTCCTTGGTCCTGGGGTCGTGGCCGACCACCGCGCCCCGGTCCAGCGGGCTCGGCAGGAAGGCCAGCACGCCGTCGAGCAGCGGCTGCACGCCGATGTTTTTCAGCGCCGAAGCGGCATAGACCGGCACGACGGCATGATTCAAGGTGGCGGCGCGAAGCCCGGCCCCGAGCCGCCCCGGGTCGATGTCGCCGCCGGAAAGATAGGCTTCCATGAGTGCCTCGTCGTATTCGCAGGCCGCCTCCACGAGCTGCTCGCGCCAGGGTGCAGCGTAGGCTGCCTCGGCCTCGGTCAGCGGCCGGCGGGCGATCTCCTCTCCCTGGGTGGCCTGGTCGAAGTCCAGGCGCTCCATGGCGAGCAGGTCGATGATGCCGGCAAAATCAGCCCCCTGCCCCACGGGAACGGTCACGGGCACGGGGTTGGCGGCGAGCTTCTCGCGCATGGCGGCCAGCGTCCCCTCGAAATCCGCGCCCAGGCGGTCGAGCTTGTTGACGCAGGCAAGCTTGGGCACGCGATAAGCCACGGACTGGCGCCAGACCGTCTCGGACTGGGGCTCCACCCCGGCCACGGCGCAAAAGACGCCCACGGCCCCGTCGAGGACGCGCAGGGAGCGCTCGACCTCAATGGTGAAGTCCACGTGCCCAGGGGTGTCGATGATATTGATGGAATGGTCTTTCCAGGCGCAGGTGGTGCAGGCCGAGGTGATGGTGATGCCCCGCTCCTGCTCCTCGGGCATGAAGTCCATGGTGGCCGTGCCGTCGTGCACCTCGCCCATGCGGTGGATGCGGCCGGTGTAATAGAGGATGCGTTCGGTCAGCGTCGTCTTGCCGGCGTCGATGTGGGCAATGATGCCGATGTTGCGAAGGCTCTGGAGCCTGCTTTTGCCGGGCCCTTTCTTGGCGCTCATAAACGCTCCCTGTACTGGCTCGAAAGTCGGGTCAGGCGTCGTCGCCCCGGCGAAAGGCCGCTGCGCGCCGACGGCGAAAGGCCTCGGGCGAAAGGTGCGGCCACAGCCAGAAGGTCTCCCGGCCCGGGCCGAGGATCAGGGGAACGTCCTGCCCCTGCCGGCCGTCTGCCGGATCGCCGTAGACGGCGTCATAGCCGGAATCGGCGGTCCTTGCCAGGGCGTCGGGGGCGCCGGGCGCGTCCGACGCTTCGATGATCGCCAGGTCGGGCTGGGCGAAGGCCAGGGCGTCGCGGTCCAATACCGGGTCCGCCGCCTGGCGCACGAGGACCCGGCCCGCGACCTTGGCCTCATGGACCACGAGCCGGCCGGCCAGGTCCCCGGCCGGGCGCGGCGCGCCGTCGAGGAGCACCGCTGCTCCCTGGCCTTTCGCGGCCAGTCCGGCCCACAGGGAGGTCAGGCCGCGCGGTCCCACCCGGCAGGCGGTCTCCACGCCGCAAAGCTCGAGCGCGGTCAGAAGGGCCTCGGGCCAGGGGCCGCCCAGGCGCACGGCGGCAACTTCGGGCGTGCGGGCGCACAGGGCCGGCAGCACGGCGGCGGCGAGCCTGGCCGGCGAGGCGAAGCCCGGGCCGCAGACGATCACGACGAAATCGAGGGGAACGTCCTCCCGGGTCAGGACGAGATCGTGGCCGAGGACGGTTTCGCTGCGCCGCGCCAGGGGCATGGGGCCGCCGCAGGCGGCGAAGATGGCGGCTACGCCCGTCTTGATGCGGGCCCGGCCGAGGTCGCCGACACGGCCGTAGGCTCTGGCGAAGGCGGCGTCGGACACCCTGCCCCGCTCCATGGCTTCGGGCCAAGACGGGACGGGAGCTTGGGCGTGGTCGTCCGTGTCGGTGCGCATGACGGGCGGGGCGTGATGGCGCGGGACGGACTTTGCGTCCGTCCCGCGCCGAGGTGTTACAGCCAGCGTTTGGCCCAGTTGCGCCAGCTGCCTTCGATCTTGCGCCGTTCGTCCTCGGTCAGGGTCTTCTGATACTCGAGATAGGACAGCTCGGCGCGCAGCTTGGCGTATTCAAGGACCTCCTCGAGGTCCTTGAAGTTCTCGGCCGTGTACATGTAGCGCTTCCAGGCCGCGCCGAACTGATCCGTGCGCCAGTAGAAATCGGCCACGAACAGCTCGTGCTCGGCCATGCGCTTGCGGCAGCGCCGGATGTATTCCCCGGCTTCCTTGCCGTATTCGGTGTCCGGGAAGGTCTGCTCCAGGAGGTAGAAGTACTGGAGCGCCTCCTGGAGGTTGCCTTGCGGCATATCGATGGATTCGGAACGCTTGAAGTTGGAGACGCCGATCTGGTACAGAACGTAGGGAATCTCTTCGCTGCGCGGATGCACGGATTCGAATTCCTTGTACGTTTCGGCGGCGGCGGCGTAATCCTCGGTCAGGAAGTAGGCGTCGGCCAGGGCGATGGTGCCCATGGGCGTGTAGGGGCTGAAGGGATAGCGGTCCTTGAGTTTGACGAAGTAGCCGACGGCTCCGTAGTAGTCCTTCTGCGACATGGCGTCGCGTCCGGCTTCGTAGAGTTCCTGGGCGGTGTCCTCGGGCGGGGGCAGAAAGTAGTAGTCCATGAGTCCGGCGCAACCGCCGAGGAACAGCAGCAGGCAGGACAGGGGCAAAAAGCGGCGCAACATCGCATTCATGGTATGTTCCCGGATATGGCCCGGTTCCGGCCGGGCGGCATGCGTCGGACGCGACGCCGCCAAGGGGGCGACGGCCGGTCAGGCGTTTTGATGCGCGTCCTCTTACCAGATGGGTCGGAGGCGCACAATGGAAAAAACCGAACCCGTCCGGCCGCCTCGCGCGCCCGATGGCATGGCGAGGCCGGGACGGGTCCGGCCGTCAACCTTGCGTGAAGCGCGAACTGATGTAGGCGTAGGCGGCATGGGCGGCGGTGGCGCCGTCGCCCACGGCCGTGGCCACCTGGCGGCAGGATTTGGACCGGATGTCCCCGGCCGCGAAGATGCCCGGAATGGACGTGCGCATCTCGTCGTCCGTCTTGATGAACCCTCCGGAATCCCGGTCCAGGCCGTCGGGATAGAAGTCGCCCTGGGGCTCGAAGCCCACGAAGACGAACACGCCGTCCACGGGGATGGTGTGGCAGTCGCCGCTTTTGACGTCGCGCACCTCGATCCCGCTGACGCTGTCCGTGCCGCTGATGGAGCACACCACCGTGGAACGCAGGATCTCGATGACCGGACTGACGGAGCAGCGGTCCTGGTAGCACTTCTGGCCACGGAAGTCGTCCCGGCGGTGGATGAGGTAGAGCTTTTTGACCAGCCGCGACAGGTACAACGATTCCTCCAGGGCCGAATTGCCGCCGCCGATGACGGCGACGGTCTGGCCCCGGAAGAAGTTGCCGTCGCACAGGGCGCAGTAGGAAACGCCCTTGCCGGCGAATTCCTTCTCGCCCGGGATGCCCACTCGCTTGTAGCGGGCGCCGGTGCACAGCACCAGGGCCGTGGCTTCGATGGTCTCGCCGCCGACGGTGACGCGGTGCTTGCCGTCCACGGTCTCGATGGCCCGGACCTCGTCGCCGATGCGGTCCACGGCGTAATGGCCGAGGTGGGCGGCCATGAGGTCGGCCAGCTTCCAGCCCTCGATGCCTTCCGGGAAGCCCGGATAGTTCTCGATCAGATGCGTCATGAGCATCTGGCCGCCCGGGGACAGCTTCTCCACCAGAGCCACGGACACGTCCGACCGGGCCAGATACAGGGCGGCCGTGATGCCGGCCGGGCCGCCCCCGATCACGACGGCGTCATACTCTTTCATGGATTACAGGGCCTTCTGGGAAAGCATTTCCTTGATGCTGCTCTTGGACACCGCGCCGGTGATTTGCTCGACCACTTCACCACCCTTGAACAGGATCAGGGTGGGGATGGCGCGGATGCCGTACTTGCTCGGGGTGCTCGGATTCTCGTCCACGTTCATCTTGGCCACTTTGACCTGGCCGGTGTATTCGTTGGCCAATTCGTCGATGACCGGCCCCATGGCCCGGCAGGGCCCGCACCAGGGAGCCCAGAAGTCCACCAGGACCGGCAGGTCGCACTGCAGGGCTTCGGCCTCGAAATTCGCGTCGCTGAGTTGAATGGCCATGGGCATGCTCCTTTTGTGTGATGGCCGGCCGCCGGAGCGGCCGGGTTTTCCGCTGACTTGACGCTGGCGAACGGCGGCGGCGCGCAAGAAACGCCCGCGCAGTCCGCAACCATGAAAATCTATTGCGCCCCGGGCCGGCTGTCAACCGATGCCGGGCCGACAGCCGGCATCCGGCGGTAGTCCCAAGGCACCTTGCGGCCCCTGGGCACGGCGTCCAGGGAGAGGTCGTGGCAAAGCCCCGCCTCGAAAAGCCTGCAGCCGGCGGCGGCGATCATGGTGGCGTTGTCGGCGCAAAGCGCCGGCGGCGGCAGGTTGAGGGGCAGGCCGCGCCGGCCGGCCACGTCGGCCAGCATGGCCCGGATGCGGCTGTTGGCGGCCACGCCCCCGGCGGCCAGGATCGAGGTTGCGCCCGAGGCCGGGCCGGCCAGCGCCCGCTCGATCTTGACGCGCAGGGTGTCGGCGATGGCGAAATTGACGGCCGCGCACACCCGCCGCAGCTCAAGGGGCCAGGCCGCCGCGTCGATGGGCCCGGGCCGGGTGGGCATGACCGGCAACCGCAGGCCGGGATTGGCCTCCACGTGGACGGCCACGGCGGTCTTGAGCCCGCTGAAGCTGAAGTCGAGATTCCGGTTGTCGAGATAGGGCCTGGGGAAAAGGGTCCGGTCGGCCTCGATCCCCTGTCCCAGCACGTCGAGATAGGCCCCGCCGGGATACGGCAGGTTGAGGGATTTGGCCGCCTTGTCGAAGGCCTCGCCGGCGGCGTCGTCCAGGGTGCGGCCCAGAAGTTCCAGGGAAAGGGGCGAACGCATGAGCGTCAGCTGGGTGTGCCCCCCGGAAACCAGGAGCCCCAGGGCGGGATAGGCCACGTCGTCGCGGCCGATGGTCGCGGCCAGCAGGTGGGCGTGGAGGTGGTCCACGCCGATAAGCGGCTTGCCGGCGGCCAGGGCCAGCCCCTTGGCCGTGGCCAGGCCGATGAGCAGGCTGCCGAGAAGCCCCGGCCCCCGGGCCACGGCCACGGCGTCCACATCGGCAAGGCGAAGGCCCGCTTCGTCGAAAAGAGCGCGCAAAAGCGGCCCCATGCGACGCAAGTGCTCGCGCGAGGCGAGTTCCGGCACCACCCCGCCGAACAGGGCGTGGACGTCGATTTGCGAGGCGAGCTTCTCCAGCACGGGACGGCCGTCGCGGCAAAGCGCCACGGCCGTCTCGTCGCAGGACGTCTCGATGCCAAGACAAAGCATGGAGGGAGGGGTTACGCCTTGCGGGCCCGGGCGTAGATCTCCACCACCTTGGCCACGTCGTTTTTGCTGCCGATGAAAAGGGGCACGCGCTGGTGCAGCTCCTCGGGCTCGATGGACAGGATGGGGCGCTCGCCGTCGCTGCCCGCGCCGCCGGCCTGCTCGCACACGAAGGACAGCGGCGAGGCCTCGCACAGAAGCCGCAGCTTGCCCTTGGGCTTTTTGGGGTCGCGGTGGTCGGCGGGATAGAGGAAGATGCCGCCGTAGAGCAGGTTGCGGTGGAAGTCGGCCACGAGCGACCCGATGTAGCGGCCGCCGTAGGGCTCGCCGCGCAGGTTGTCCGAACCCTTGAAATAGTTGATGATCTCCTTGGTCGGCTCGTTCCAGTAGTTCCAGTAGGCTTCGTTGACGGAATAGACCCTGCCGGTCTCGGGAATCCGGATGTCGGGATGGGAAAGCAGGAATTCGCCCACGCTCGGGTCCAGGGTGAAGCCGTGGACGCCCTTGCCGGTGGTGTACACCATCATGGTGGAGGTGCCGTAGAGGAAGTAGCCCGCCGCCACCTGTTCGGAGCCGCGCTGGAGCAGGTCGCACAGTTTGTCGCCGGAGCAGCCGGCCTTGGTGCGGTAGATGGAGAAGATGGTGCCCACGTTGACGTTGGCGTCGATGTTGGACGAGCCGTCGAGGGGGTCGAAGATGAGGAAGTAATCGCCCTTGGGGAACTGGTCCGGGATGCGCACGAGGTCGGCGTTCTCCTCTGAGGCGATGGCGCACAGCACCCCCGCCCGCTCCATGCGGTGGATGAGGACCTTGTTGGCGTACTCGTCGAGCTTCTGGACCTGCTCGCCCTGGACGTTGATTTCGCCGGTGAAGCCGAGGACGTCCACCAGGCCGGCCTTGCGCACTTCCCGGGAGATGATCTTGGCCGCCAGGATCAGTTCGTTGAGCAGCCGGGTGAACCGGCCCGAGGCCATGGGGGATTCTTTCTGGTGCAAAAGCAGGTGTTCGGTGACGGTGACTTGCGGCATGTCTGGCTCCTCCCGCCGACTCGGCATGCGGGCATGGACCGCTGCTTGGCCCGTTGGTGTGAGGCGGCTGTCGGTCTATCTACAATGGCGGCACGGTTCCCACAAGATTTTCGTGGGTTGCGAATGAAAAAAGCCGGCGGCCGCAGCCGCCGGCTTGTGGTTGCGAGCGGCGGCTACGAGGCCGGGGCGGCCACAGGCACGCCCGACGGCGCGGCCGGGGTTTCGGGCGCGCCCGGCGCGGCCTCGGGAGCCGGGGCCGGAGGGGCCTTGGCCGGCGCGGGCTTGGAGGCTTTGGCCTCGCGCACGTCGGTCAGGTAGACGAATTCCATCTGGCCCACGTAGCGGGCCTGCCAGGCGTACAGGCCGCCGGCGGCGTTCATTTCGCCCTGGACCGAGCCCTTGAGGATCTCGACCCAGTTGAAGCCGGCCAGAGCCTCGCCCTGGCCGCCGTCGCCGGGCCAGACCAGGCCCCCGGTGGACACGATCACCAATGAGCCGGGTTCGGGGGAGAAGCGGGCCAGGTTGCGCGGGTCGAAGGAGGCGACCACGAGACCGGCGTACTCGTTGTTCTTGAAATACGGGGCCGCGACCATGACCACGGTGCCGAACTCGTCGGTCTTGACCTGGGCGCCCATCTTGCGCTTGGCGTAACGGTCGGAAAATTCCAGCAGGCCGGTGTAGTCCATGGGGCGCATGGGAACGGCCGGGACCTGGGAGACCACCGCGCCGGTCGTATCGACCACGGCCACGCCCGACAGCCAGTCGTGGCGGCTCAGGAGATCCTGGGTCCACTCGCTTTCCGGCGGCGTGTCCTGGGCGCCCAGGGCGCGCAGCATGGCCATGAGGCGTTCGTCGGCCGGCATGAACAGGGCGGCCAGGCGCTGCAGGCCCTTGTCGGTGATGCCCTGGTCGCTGAAGTCGATGGTGGGATCGGTGTTGATGTAGCTGCGGTACAGCTTCTTCGTGTCGCGCCAGGTGGTCTTCATGGTGCCGCAACCGGTCAGGAAAGCCAGGCAGCACAGGGCCGCCAAGGCCACGTTCAGGCTTCGTTTCAAGGCCGTTTCCCCTCGATGTTCCAGTGTTGGTGTCTTGTCGCGGTCCGACGGGCGTCAGCCCCGGGCCCGTGCGTCCAGGCGGCCGGCCAGGGCCTCGAGCAGGCTCACGAGTTTGGCCGGCCCGGGGGCTTTGCGGGGTCCGTCGTCGTCCCCGGCCGCCGGTTCGGGTGCGGCGGTCGCGGCCGCGTCATGACCGGAGACCCTGCCGGCGTCAAGGCCGGCCATGAGGGCCGCGATCTCCTCCCGTTCTGGTCCGGGAGGCAGGTGCGAAAGCAGTTCGTCATAGATCTCTCGCGCGCCGGCCACGTCGCCCTGGTTGGCGAGCAGGATCGCCATGGTCCTGGTGCGCACCACGGCGTCGCGGCCCTTGGCCGCCTTGCCGCGGCCCTTGTCGACGGGTTCGGGCGCGGCCGGGGCCAGGTCGGCGGCGAGTTCCATCACTTCCCGCGCGCCGCGCAGGGACAGGCTGTCCTCCCCGGGCGCGGACACGGTTTCGGCCGCCGGCGCGGGCTGCGGGACGGCGGGCGCGGCCGGCGCTTCCCGAACGGGTTCGACCGCGGCGGCCGTTGCGGTCGAGACGGCGACGGGCGTCCCGACCGGGACGGCCGGCTCGGCCTGACGCAGGCTGCGCAGCCCCCGCTCCATGACCTCGGCCCAGGTCAGGGACTCGTCCTGGAAGTAATTGGCCAGAAAGAGCATGGCCAGGGCCGGGTCCTTGGACCGGGACGCGGCCGTGCGCGACCACAGCAGCCAGACCGAGGGATAGCGGGCGAGCAGGCCGCCCACGTCGGCGAAGACCGCGTCGGCCTCGCCCGAGCGGCCCAGGCGAGAAAGCAGTTCGATCAGGAAGAACTTGGCTTCCAGGTGGTCGGGGTGGAAGGCGATGCCCCGGAAAAGCACGTCGGCCGCCTCGCCCTCGCGTCCCTCCCCGGCCAGCTGGCGGGCCAGGGGGAAGAACACCTTGGAATTGGGCTCGATCTCCAGGACTTCGCGGTAGAGTTCGATCTTACTGGCCATCGGCCCTGCCTCCCTCCCCTTGCCGCGCCGGGGGCGCATCCTTGGGAAACTGGTAGAGGACTTCGTTTTCCTTGAGATAGTTCATCTGGGAACGGGCCATTTTTTCCGTGAAGGCGCGGTCGGTCTTGAGCCAGCGGATCTCCTGGCTGAGATCGAGGGAGTGTTCGTTGACGGCTTCCAGGCGCTGCTTGAGCTGTTCGTGGCGGGCCTTGAGTTCCAGATAGGCAAAAATGCCGTTGTCGCTCCATATGAGATTATAGAGCAAAAAAATGTTGAAAAAGATCAGTCCCGTCAGAAGAAACCGTCGCCAGATCATGTCATTGCACGACGTACTTTTTGAGCGGTTTGCTGTCCTGCTGCTCCAAGGGTTCCTTGAGCTCCTTGAGGAAATTTTCCGTGGCCGCCTCGATGCGGGCCACATCCTGTTCCTGGACGTCTATCTCCTCGACATGGGACAAGAACATCTTGAGGATGTTGAAGTCGCGCAGGAGGTAGTGCCCGAACTGGAGGCGTTCGAGGTCCGGCTCGAGTTCGAGGATGGTGTGCAGGCAGTTCTCGATGCGCGCGGACAGGTTGACGTCGCGGCGGGAGGCGTTGCGCGCCGCCGGCCTGCCCAGGCCCGGGCGGACGGCGCGCACCCGGCGTCTGGAGAGCTTGGAGGTGTTCTTGGGTTTCATGGCGCCTTGTCGTGCGGTTTCGCGGTCAGGCCCGATCCTTGCCGGAAGCGGCCTGGGACCACATCACTTGCTTGCCGAAGACATAAAAGTAATTGCCGCCGGATACAAGGGTCAATACCACGGCCAGGTACAAAAGGATCTGGCCCAGGGGCACGGGATCGAACCCGAACCAGGGGTAATGGAGCGTGAGCGGGCAAAGGGCCACCATCTGGATGATGGTCTTGAGCTTGCCGTAACGGTCGGCGCTGATGACCACGCCGTGGTCCACGGCCACGGCCCGCAGCCCGGTCACCGCGATCTCCCGGCAGATGACGATCACCGTCACCCAGGCCTCCACCCAGCCCAGGCGCGTGAGCATGATGAGCAGGGAGCACACCAGGAGCTTGTCGGCCAGGGGGTCGAGGAACTTGCCGAGCGTGGTGACGAGGTTGCGCCGCCTGGCCACCAGGCCGTCCGCGATGTCCGTCACCGAGGCGACGACGAAGACCGCCAGCGCGGCCAGGCACGTGCCCCGACCCGGAAAGTACAGGAGCACGACGAGGATCGGCACGGCCCCGATGCGGGCCAGCGTCAGGTTGTTGGCGAGGTTGAACATGCGGTTTGGCCTTTGGGGTTGAGCCTTGCTGGCAGGCGTTTAAAGCAATAGCCGGCCGGCGTAAAGCCTTGGAACGCTCATGGGCCTACTTAAGGACACGGCGAAGCCGCCGCCTCCAGGCTCGAGGCGCAGGCCGCGGCCACGGCCGCGGCCAGGGCCAGGAAGGCGTTCCGGGCCGGGGTTTCGACCTCCAGGGACACCACGGGCCGGCCCATGTCGCCGGCCGCCACCGTGGCCGGATCGAGCGGCACCGCCCCGAGGAAGTCCAGGCCGTAGGCCCTGGCCAGGGCCTCGCCGCCGCCCTTTTTGAACAGTTCGATTTCTTTATGGCAATGCGGGCAGACGAGCCCGCTCATGTTCTCCACCACGCCGAGGATGTTGGCGTTGGCGTACTGGAGGAAATTGATGGTCTTGCGCACGTCGGCCAGGGAAACCTCCTGGGGCGTGGTCACCAGCAGGCACAGGGCGTCGCGCACGGTCTTGAGCACGGTCAGGTGCTCGTCGCCGTTGCCCGGGGGCGAGTCGATGACCAGGTAGTCGAGCTCCCCCCAGTCCACGTCGGCCAGGAACTGGCGGATGGCCGTGGTGCGCATGGGGCCGCGCCACAGCACGGCCTGGTCCGGGTCGTCGAGCAGCGACTGCATGGAGACCACGAGCAGGTTCTCGCCCACCAGCTTGGGGGCCAGAGGGGCGTCGCGGCCGGCTTCCAGCGCACCCCGGATGCCGAGCATGCCGGCCACGCTCGGGCCGTGCAGATCCACGTCCAGAAGCCCCACCCGGGAGCCGGCCTGGGCCAGGGCCTGGGCCACGTTGACCGCGACGGAGCTCTTGCCCACGCCGCCCTTGCCGCTCATGACGAAGAGCTTGTAGCGGATCCTGCCAAGCGTCGCCCCGATGCGGCCGTCGCGGGCGTCGCGCCCGTCGCTTTTTCCGATGTGCAGCTCGTCCATAGGCCTCGCTCCGTTGTCCCGCCCTACCAGCCGTGGGCGCCGACGAGATCGACGAACATGACGTCGCCGAGCTTTCGCGCCAGGATACGGCCGTTTTCCTTGCGCACCACATGCAGCGCCTGGCTGCGCCGGGAAGCGCCGACCGGAATGACCATGCGGCCGGGGTCGGCCAGCTGGGCGAGGAGCGGCTCCGGGATGCGCGGCCCCCCGGCCGTGACCACGATGCGGTCGAACGGGGCCTCCTCGGGCCAGCCCAGGGTGCCGTCGTCGAGCTTGAAGCGCACTTTGAGGTAGCGCAGTCCCTCCAGCCGCCGCCGCGCCGCCTCGTACAGGGGCCGGACCCGCTCCACGGTGAAGACGTAGGCCCCGAGCTCGGCCAGCACGGCCGCCTGGTAGCCCGAGCCGGTGCCGATTTCCAGCACCCGCTGGCCCTGGGAGACCTCGAGGAGCTCGGTCATCCAGGCCACGACGTAGGGCTGGGAGATGGTCTGGCCGTGGCCGAGCGGCAGAGGGTGGTCCTCGTAGGCCTGGGGAATCAGCGCCTCTTCCACGAAGAGGTGGCGCGGCACCTTGCGCATGGCCCGCAGCACCTCGGGACTGGAGACGCCCCGGGCCTCGATCTGGTCCCGGACCATGCGGTCGCGATTGCGCTTGAGGTCGATTTTCGGCCCAGGTCCGTTCATCTCCGCCCTTTGCCCGAACCGACGCCGGGACAATGGCGCATCCGGGCGAACAATCTATTTTTGAAACCAAAATACGGCCATCAAGTCAACCGCCGCCGCCTTGACAGGGTCGCTCGGCAATGCCATTCCGACCTAATTGAAGGAGGCATCCATGCTGACCACCCGCGACCTGATGACCGAAGACCTCATCGCCCTGCGCGACACCGACAGCCTGCTCGAAGCCCAGAAGGCCATGGAACAGGCCCGCATCCGCCACCTGCCCATCATCGACGCCGCCGGAGCCTTCGTGGGTCTTTTAACCCACCGCGACCTCCTGGCCGCCTCCGTTTCCCGCCTGGCCGAGATCGACGAAGCCACCCAGGATGAAATCTACGCCGGCATTCCCATCAACGAAGTCATGCGGGCCGACGTGGCCATGGCCACGCCGGACCTGCCCCTGCGCCAGGCTGCCGAGGTTCTGCTCACCCAGAAATACGGCTGCCTGCCCGTGGTCGAGGGCGGCAAGCTCGTGGGCATCCTCACCGCCTCGGACTTCATCCGCCTGTGCCTCGACCTCATGGACGCCCTGGAGGCGAGCGAACAGCTCGAGTGCGAGGATTGCCAGGATTGACGACCTGAGGCGACCCGGGACGACTGCCTGAAAAAGCCCCTCGAGCCAATGGCCGGGGGGCTTTGGCGTTTGAACGAGACAGTGTTTTTTGGGCAAAATGTGTTGACTTCCGACTTGTGAAATTTTACGCTTTTCACTTGAATTGAGGCGGCGGGGCTACGCCTGCGACTGCCGCCCGTGTATTCGCAGCGGCTAGGTCCTTTTACCGTTTCTTGGAGCTTTAAGGAGGGAGTTGGATGCGTTCCAAGGTCATGTCTTCCATGTTGGTCGGTTCGATGTTCATCCTGGCCCTGGCCACTGCCGCCTTGGCCGATGGCGGCAAGTACAGCTCGATCGTCGAAGCCAAGTCCGAGCTGTGCTACCCCCTGACACTCACCTTCAAGCGTCCGTCCGGGGTGCTCAAGACCAGCTTCGCGCCGGTTTCGTTCTCCCACGGTCAGCACGCCAACATCGCCTGCGGCACCTGCCACCACATGTGGGACGGCAAGGGCAAGATCGAGGGCTGCGCCACCGAGGGTTGCCATGACAACCTCAAGGAGCGTCAGGAAGCCACCTCGTACTTCCGCGCCTTCCATGACAAGAATTCCGAGACCAGCTGCCTGGGCTGCCACATGAAGACCAACATCGTCCGCAAGGAAAAGGGCCAGAAGCCCCTTTCCGTGGCCCCCTGCTCCAACAACGGCTGCCACGTCGCCCAGAAGTAACGCCTGATTCAAAGACCCCGCCGTGAGAGCCCCCGCCTGAGCGGGGGCTTTTTTTTGCCGCGCCGCACGGACGTTTCGTTCCTTTTTCCTGCCGCGGTTGCCTTCCGCGCCTGTTGCCCGTATGCGGGAGATGGACGCGTCCCGGACATCCGTCGCCGGGAACGTCCGAACCAGGAGGCGAACACATGGACGAACCCTACCCGAAGCACGGCTTTTTCAGCTGGAACGAACTGATGACCACGGATGTGGAGGCGGCCAAGGCCTTCTACACGGGGCTGCTCGGCTGGACCACCGAGGACAAGCCCATGCCCGAGATGGGCATGACCTACACCCTGCTCAAGGTCGGCGACACGGCCGTGGGCGGCATCATGGCCATGCCGCCCGAAGCCGGGCCCATGCCCCCGGTCTGGGGCAGCTACGTCAACGTGGACGACGTGGACGCGGCGGCCGAGAAGGCCGTGGCCCTCGGCGGCACGGTCTACAAGGCCCCGACCGACATTCCGGGCGTGGGCCGGTTCTGCGTGGTGGGCGACCCGCAAGGCGCATTCTTGGCCCTGATCAAATTCAAGATGGAAGGCTGATGCGCGAGAAGGCTCACCAGGCGCGGCGGGCGGTGTGGGACGACGCGTCGTCGCCCCACACCGCCGCGCTCCCGGGAATTCCCGGCGACGCGCCCTTTCGCCGCGACCTGTTCCCGACCGCGGCCGCCGACGGCCGCGAAGCAGCCCGAAGCCTGTTCGCCCACGTCTGCCTCCCGCTTCGTCTGCCCGAGGCCACGCCGGCGGGAGCCGTGTTCGGGTCCCTCGGACTCTTCGAGGACCGGCCCTGACCATGGCCTGGCTCACCCCCTGGCGGCTTCGCGTTTATCCCCGGGCACTCCTCGGGGCCATGGCCCTGGCCGTGGCCGCCGCGCTTCTGGCCGGCTCCGGGGCTGCGGTCGTGTCCGGGCGCCTTGGCGGCGATTTCGCCGAATTCTACGCCGCCGGCCGCATCGTGCGCTCCGGCCAGGGGGAGCGGCTCTACGACCCGGCCGTGCAGCGCGCCGCCCAGCGCGACCTCATGCCCCAAGGCGGCGACGCCTTCGTGCCCTTCGCCTATCCGCCCCAGTTCGCCCTGCCCTACGTCCTGCTCGCCGCCCTGCCCTACCGGACGGCCTACGCCGTTCACCTGGCCGCCATGGCGACGCTCCTTTTCCTGGCCGTGCGCTTGGCCTGCCGCGACCTTCCCTGGGCCGCGCCGCACGTTTCGGCCGTTTACTGCGCCGCCGCCCTTTTCTATCCGCTCCTGCGGAGCCTGCTCGGCGGACAGAACACGCCGCTGACCCTTTTTCTCTGCGCCGCCGCCTGGAGCCTGGAGCGGCGCGACCGACCCGTCCTGGCCGGGCTGTGCCTGGCGGCGCTGTGCTACAAGCCCCAGTTCGGCCTGGGTCTCGTCGCGCTCTACGCCCTGGCCGGGCGCGCCCGCCTGGTCCTTGCCGCCTGTCTCGGGCTCGCCGCCGTGGTTCTCCTTAATACCATCGTCTTCGGCCCGTCCTGGCCCATGGCCTGGCTCGGCCATGCCGACTGGGTGGTGCGGACGTCGCTTGGCATGGAAGGAGACAAGGCCGTGAGCTTTTTGGGGGGCAGCCGCCATGTCCTGGCCGCCTGGCCGTCGGCCGCCCTGGCCGTTGGTCTCGTCCTGTCGCTGGCGACGCTTGCCTGCCTGGGCGCGACCTTCCTGCGGCGGCGCGGCCGCCCCTTGCCCCTTTCGCACCTGGGGCTGGCCGGGGCGGGGTTGCTCCTGGCCGCGCCCCATGCCTATTTCTACGACGCCGGCCTGCTTCTCTTCGCGGCCCTTGCGCTGGCGGACGCCCGGACGCCCCATGCCGCCGCCTGGGTCGGCGGCCTGTGGCTGGCCGGGCTGGCCCAACTCGCCGCCCCGTCCCTGGGGGCAAGTCCCCTTTTCCCGGCCGCCCTGGCCTTTTTCGGCCTCTCCCTGGCCCTGACGCGCCGTCTCGACGCGGCGGCGTCTTGCGTGTAATTTCCCGACCGTAACAGAAGCAACTCCAGAAAAGTACGCGTCAAATTGCATCTATTTCGATTTCGCAATACCCTTGGCCAAATCTTCCAGCACGCTGGCCGCGACGCGCCGCGACCGAAGCAGCGGTTCGGATTGCAGACGCTCGGCTTGTGCGCCGTCCTGGCCGCCGGCAGCTACGACTCGACGCCTACGCGGGTGCTGGCCGCCCTTTTCGGGCAGACGTCGGAATTTTTGAGGACGGCCGGAAGATGGCAGGAGGAAAAACAGTGATGGAGACGGCGGACGTGACGGCCCTGACCGAACGGGCCGTGGATTTCCACGGGCACCTGTGCCCGGGGCTGGCCATGGGCATCCAGGCCGCGCGCATCGGCCTGGCCGAGTGCGGCCACGACAGGGACGAGGACGTGGTGGCCGTGGTCGAGACGGACATGTGCGCCGTGGACGCCATCCAGGCGCTCATGGGCTGCACCTTCGGCAAGGGGAACCTCGTGCACCGTGACTACGGCAAGGCCGCCTTCACCTTCTACCGTCGCCGCGACGGCGCGGCCGTGCGCCTGCTCGCCCGCCCGGACCTGCACGCATGGATCGACCCGGAATTCGCCGCCGTGCGCGCCCGGGCAAACGACCAGCCGGACGACGCCGAGGCCAAGGCCGCCCTGCCCGCGCTCGCGATACGCTACGCCGAAAGGCTGCTCGCCTGCGACCCCGAGACGCTTTTCCTGCGCACGGCCCCGCTGACGCCGGCTCCGCGCCGCGCGTCGATCCTGTCGAGCCTCGTTTGCGAGCATTGCGGCGAGGCCATGATGGAATCGCGCTCCCGGCGTTTCGCCGGCCAGACCCTGTGCATCCCCTGCTTCCTGGCCGTGGAGCAGAAGGTCTGACCGGCTTCGTCCGAAACTACTCGACGCAGATGATGGAGTAGTCGTCGCCGGTCAGGCACACGCCGCCGGCTGCGGTCACCTCGAAGGTGTTCTCCACGCCGACCATGCCGACGCCGGGGATGCCGTACTTGGGCTCGAGCGCCAGGGTCATGCCGGCGGCAAGGGGCGTGTCGAAGCCCTTGGCCAAAACCGGCCAGCCGTCGATGAGCAGGCCGATGCCGTGGCCCAGGAACCGGACCTTGTTCTCGCCCAGGCCCATGAACCCTTCGCTCAGCCCCGCTTCCTCCGCCATGGAAAGGGCCAGGGCGTAGAGTTCGCTCGGGACCGCCCCGGGCTTCAGGCGTTCGGCCACGGCCTGCTGCACGGCCACGCACAGGTCGTGGCCGCGCCGCGCCGCCTCGGGAATGTCGGCCGCCTTGCCGGCGAAATAGACCTGCGTCTTGTCCGTGGCGTAGCCCTCGAGGGAAAAGCCGTTGTCGATGGTGAGCACCTCGCCCTTTTTCCAGACCTTGCCGCCGTAGCCGGAAAACGGCAGGGCCGGATGTTCGCCCCGCAGCCCCACCGGGCCGTTGAACACGCTCGGATAGTTGCCGCTGTCCCCGGCCGCGATGTGCCCGAGGAAGATCTCGTCGCCGCTGCCCATGCGCAGCATGCCCTGGTGCCCCAGGTCGAAGAAGGCGTCCCAGCATTTGCGGGCGATCTCCCGCTCGCTCAGGCCGGGCGCGATGGACGCGGGCAAAAGCTCCATGAGGCCCTTGGCGTGGCGCGCGCCGCAAAGGCGGATCTTCGTCAGCTCCCAGGCCGACTTGTCGGCCTGGGCCATGGCCAGGGCGGCGTCGCCCGGCACGAAGGACACCCCGGGCAGGCGCGAGGTCAGCAGTTCGGCCAGGTTCCAGGAAAGCCCCGACTGCTCGGCGGCGCACAGGGCGGGAAGCGGGCTGCCGGCCTCGCGGCACAGTCCGGGGATGTCGCCGTAGGACCGGAAGGACACGATGTGCGTCAGCGGCGCTTCCAGCGCGGCGCGCTCACGGCCCTTGCGGCAGCACAGCACGGCCTCGCCCTCCATGGGCAGCCACAGCACGCCGTTGGCCCATGTGCCGGTCAGGTAATAGATGGACAGGCGGGCGAAGACGAGCAGGCCCCCGGCCCCGGGCGCGACGCCGCCCAGGGCCCGGCGGCATTTGGCGTGGCGGGAGCGCATTTCCTCGACAGGCAGACGTTCCAGAGCTTCAAACATCCTGACTCCGTTCGGGTTGCATTCCGGAGGGAACAGGGTATAGCGACCCTCCGGGCTGTTGGCAGGGTTCATGCGGAAACGACGGTCGTTTCCGAAAATCGCCGCAAATGCTCCGGCAGGATGAAGACAATGCCGCATACGCGCCTGGCCTGGCCGGCCTTTTCCGCCCTGGTCGCGGCGACGCTGCTGTGGGGCGGCTCGTTTATCGCCATGAAGATCGCCATGCGCGGCTATTCGCCGCTGCTGGTGGTCTTTTGCCGCATGGCCCTGGCCTCGGCCGTCTTCGGACTTCTGTGGCGGCGCATGGGCGGCTTCCGGGCGGCCAGGGGCGACTGGCCGGCCCTGCTCTTCATGGCCTTTTGCGAGCCGTGCCTCTATTTCGTGTTCGAGGCCAAGGCGTTGACGCTCACCCAGGCCTCCCAGGCGGCCATGGTCACGGCCCTGCTTCCCCTGCTCACGGCCGTGGCCGCCGCCATATTCCTCAAGGAGCGCCTGGAGGGCAGGGCCGTGACCGGACTGGTGCTGGCCGTGGCCGGAGTCGCGGTCATGAGCGCCTCGGGTCAGTCCTCGGAGGAAGCGCCACGGCCCGTGCTCGGCAATTTTCTGGAATTTTTGGCCATGTGCTGCGCCGTGGGCTACATCGTCACGGCCAAGCGCCTGGCCGCCCGCCACCATCCGCTCTACCTGACCGCCGTGCAGAGCTTCACCGGCACGGTCTTCTTCGCCCCGGTGCTGCTGTTCGCCCCCATGCCGCAATCCTTCGAACTCGCGCCCACCCTGGCCGTGGTCTTTCTCGGGCTCGGGGTCACCTTCGTGGCCTACGGGCTCTACAACTACGGCGTCAGCCGGGCTCCGGCGGCCAAGGCGGCGGCGTTCATCAACCTCATCCCGGTCTTCGCCTGCCTGCTGGCCCGGTTCATGCTGGATGAGGAACTCGCGCCCTCCCAGTGGATCGGCGGGGGCATGGCCCTTTGCGGCGTGGGCCTAAGCGCCCGCCCCGGCCGCCGACAGCCGTCCGTGGCTCAGGACTCGCGGCGAGAATAGTCCATGTTGCGCCGCACGGGCGCGAACCCCGCCCCCACGGCCAGCCGGCGCAGCTCCTCTTCCTGCATGCGGAAATTGACGCCCGCGGCGGCCACCACGTTCTCCTCGATCATGGTCGAGCCCAGGTCGTTGGCCCCGTAGAAAAGGGCCAGCTGGCCCACGCGCGGCCCCTGCGTCACCCAGGAGGCCTGGATGTTGGGGATGTTGTCGAGGAAAAGGCGCGAGAGGGCCAGCCAGCGCAGGTACTCCCAGGACGAGGCCTCGGGCGCGGCCAGGGCCGTGTTGCCGGGCTGGAAGGTCCAGGGGATGAAGGCCGTGAACCCGCCGGTTTCGTCCTGCAGGTCGCGCAGGCGCGAAAGGTGCTCCAGGCGGTGGTCCAGGGTTTCGCCCAGGCCGATGACCATGGTGGCTGTGGTGCGAAGGCCCAGGCCGTGGGCCTCGCGCATGACCGCGATCCAGTCGTCGGCCGGGCATTTGTTCGGCGAGACGCTGCTGCGCACGGCGTCGGCCAGGATCTCCGCCCCGCCGCCCGGCAGTGAGGCCAGGCCGGCGGCCTTGAGTTCGGCCAGCACCTCGGCTATGGACAGGCCTTCCATTTTGGCCAGGAACACGATCTCCGGCGGCGAAAAGCCGTGCACGGCCACTTCCGGGAACCGGTCGCGCAAGAAGGCCAGCATGTCCGTGTAAAAGGACAGGGGCAGCTCCGGGTGCATGCCGCCCTGGAGCAGGATCTGCCAGCCGCCGAGGGCGACCGTCTCGGCCACCTTGGCCGCCAGCCGCTCCCGGGAGAGCACGTAGCCCTCGGGGTGTCCCGGCGGCCGGAAAAAGGCGCAGAACCGGCAGCCGCAGGCGCAGACGTTGGTATAATTGATGTTGCGGTCGACGATGTAGGTGACGACCGGCTCGGGGTGCAGGGCGAGCCTTGCGGCGTGGGCCTTCTTCCCCAGGGAGAAGACGTCCTCGCCTTCCCACAGGGCCTTGGCCTGGTCGATGCTTATGCGTTCGATGGCGGAAACGGACATGCGCGCGAAACCTCCGGGCATGGATGCCGCCAAGCGGATACACCTTTTTCCCTCAAACGAAAACCACCCCGAGGCCGTCATGCTCTACGCCGATTCGCTGCTCAAGGACCTGCTCGCCCCGGGCAAGACCATCGCCATCGTCGGGGCCAAGGACCGCCCCGGCACCGAGGTGGACATGGTCGGGCGCTACCTCATCCAGGCCGGCTTCACGGTCATCCCGGTCCACCCGGCCCGGCCCGCGGTATGGGGTCTGCCGGCCCGCAAGACCCTGGCCGAGATCGCCGCGCCCGTGGACGTCGTCAACCTGTTTCGCGCCCCGGCCCATTGCCCGGCCCACGCCGTGGAGGTCCTGGCCCTTGAGCGGCGGCCGCGCTGCTTCTGGATGCAATCCGGCATCGTCAGCCCCGAGGCCAGGGAACTTTTGTCGCCAAGCGGCGTCGCGGTGGTGGAAGACCGCTGCATCATGGTTGAACACCGCCGCCTTTGGGGTTAAGGGGGGAGCGATGCCGCGCGCGTTAGCCTTCACCTGCCGTCGGTGCGGCCACTGCTGCCACGGCGAGGGCGGCATCGTCCTGTCCCGGGGCGACATCAATCGCCTGGCCGCCCATCTCCAGATGGAGGCCGGGGACATGTTGGCGCGTTACGCCTGTTTCGTTTCGGGCAAGTACCGACTTGCGACCGGCGGCGACGGGTACTGCGTCTTTTACGCCGAGGGTTGCGGCATACACCCTGGGCGGCCCGACGTGTGCCGGGCCTGGCCGTATTTCCGGGGCAACATCATCGACGCCGACAGCCACGCCATGGCCGCCGAGGACTGCCCGGGCATCAATCGCGAGGTCCCCCACGCGGAATTCGCCCGCCAAGGCCGGGAATACCTGGCCAGCCGCGGCCTATCCCGCGCCCGGGGCGAGGACGTGCCCGAAGCCCTGGCCGACGTCGCGCCGGGTCCCGAGCCGGCGCAAACAGAGGACGAGGAAGATGGCCCACGCGGATTCCATGCGCCTTGACGAGGCGCGCTCCCTGCTCGGGGTGTCGGCCGCCGCCGACCTCGACGCCGTCAAATCCGCCTACCGCAAGCTGGCCTTCA
>NZ_JARKOZ010000083.1 GCF_029978005.1 Solidesulfovibrio sp.
GGCGGGGAGCTGACCGCCCTGGACGGCGCGCCTTTCCTCTACAACAAGCCCGACCTGCGAAACGGTCCCTTTGTCGCGCGTTCGTTCCCCGGCGCGACGATCGACGGCGTCTCCATCCTCGATGTCTAGCTGCGGGAACGCAGTCTTACGCCGCCGGCTCCTCGTGGCTCAGGCAATGCACCGTGCCGAGGCCCCAGACGAGGTCCACGGCGTGCACGCCGACCACTTCGCGCCCGGGGAAGGCCTCGGCCAGGATGCCGAGCGCCAGCCGGTCCCGGGGATCGTTGAAGGTGGGCACGAGCACGACCCGGCCGGCGATGAGGAAATTGGCGTAGCTGGCCGGCAGGCGCTGGCCCCGGAAGAAAAGCGGCCGGGGCATGGGCAGGTCGATGACCGTCACGCTGCCGCCGTCCGCCAGGCGCGCGCCCTGGAGCCGTTCGCGGTTCTCGGCCAGGGGCCGGTGGTTGGCGTCGGCCGGGTCGTCCTCGCGGCACAGCACCGCCGTGTCCGGGGAGACGAACCGGCACAGGTCGTCCACATGCCCGTGGGTGTCGTCGCCGGCGATGCCTTTCCCCAGCCAGAGGACGTTTTTCGTGCCGAGGTGGTCCCGGAAGAAGGCCTCGTAGTCCCCGCGCGAAAAGCCGGGGTTTCGCACCTGTACCTCCGGGTCCAGCAGGCATTCCTCGGTGGTGAGCACGTCCCCCGCGCCGTTGCCGTCCATGGCCCCGCCTTCCAGGACCACGCGGCGGCCCTTGTGCGTGCCCGGCACGACCTCGATGCCGAGCTCCCGGCACACGGCCGGCCCCACGGCGTCGTCCAGGGCGTGGTCCGGGTACTTGGCCCAGCCCGTGAAGGCGCAGTCCACGGCCACGACCCGGCCCCTATCGCGCACGAAAAAAGGCATGAAGTCCCGTGTCCAACCCCGATCCATGGGCTGGCGAAAAAAATCGACCAGCGAGGCGTCCGCGCCGACGTCGCCCAGCACGCGTCGGGCCGCGGCCTCCTGGCGCGCGTCGCGCACGAGCAGCCTCACCCGCTCGCCGGCCAGGGTCAGCGCCCGCAGCATCTCGCCGTACACCCAGGCGATAGGCGCGAACTTGCCCGGCCAGTCCGAGGCGTTGCCCGGCCAGGCCAGCCACACCGCCGCATGCCGGTCCCACTCCGCCGGCCAGAGGAAATCGCGATTCATGGCGTCCTTTTGCGGGGGGGTGGGGAGTCCGGGGGGTGGGGACCCGTTTTTGAAAAATGGGGTCCCCTCCCCCGAGCCCCCTCCCTCCCCAAAAACTTTTCAAGGGGGAGACGTCCTGCCCTGCGGCAGGAGTAGGGCAGGCGGGCGACGAGGGCAAGGGGGAATCAGACTTGCCGGCAGACGTAGAGCACGAGCCCGACCACGGCCAGGGCGATGCCGGCCGCGCCCATGATCCCGGGCCAGGGGGCGGCCAGGAGCAGGGTTTCGCCCAGCAGCGAAAACACCACCTCCAGGGACTGGGTGGCGTCGGTGGCGGCCAGTTCGTAGGCGGTCTTCGCCCGGCTCCTGGCCCGCAGGAACAGCGTGGTGGCGATCACGCCCGAAAAAAGCGCCACCAGGGCCGTGCGCGCCACCTGGCCGGCCGAGGGCGGCGGCGGCTGGGTCGCGGCCACGAGGCAAAGCCAGAAAGGGATCGAGCCGATGGTGAGCAGCAGCGTGGGCGCGCGGCCGGCGTCCAGGGCGGGTTGCGCGATGTGTGGAATGCGCGAGAGCAGGCCCGTCCTGCCGCCGCCACCGTGGCGGGCCTCCCAGACCAGCTGGTTGCCCAGGGGATAGGCGAAGGCGGCCACGAGCACGGCGGCCACGCCCCAAAGGCTCCCCAGGTCGGCCGCCTGCCCGGCCTGCTCCACGTTGACCAGCACGATGCCGGCGAAGATGAGCGCCGTGAACAAAAGCCCCTTGGCCGGCACCTTGCGCCCGAGCAGGGCCAGCACCACGGGTGTGGCCAGGATCGTGGACTGCCAGGTGGTGGCCACCACCCAGCCCGGGGAGAAGACCGAGGCCAGGGTCACCCCGGCGTAGAACACGCCGAAGCCCACGGACCCGGCCAGGGTCCAGAACACGGGATGCTCGGCGAAAAGACGCAGCGTCGCCCCCAGGGCGCGCGGCCCGCCGGACGCCAGGGTCCAGACCGCGAGGATGGGCAGCATGAAGGCGTAGCGCAGCCCGGCCGACCAGACCCACGGCCCGCCTTCCAGGCTCATGGCCCGGTTGAGCACGAAGGTGCTGGAGAAAAAAAGGGCGGCCATGGCCCCCAGAAGCAGCAGACGGGCCACGGACGCCGCTCAGGCCAGCCCGGTCTCGGCGGCCACGCCGGCCATGGCCGCGATGGCCACGGTCAAAAACTCGTCCAGGGGCAGCCCGGCCTTCTCGCACTCCAGGATGTTGGCCCGGCGGACGTTCGCGGCGAAGGCCTTGTCCTTCATCTTCTTCTTGATGCTCTTGGGGGCCATGCCTTCCATGCGGTCCGGCCGCACCAAGGCGGCGGCGCTGATGATGCCCGTGACGGATTCGGCGGCGCGCAGGGCGAAGTCGAAGGCGCTTTGGGGCGCGACGCCGGTGTGCTCGTCGTTGTGGGCGGCGATGGCGCAAAGCGCCTCCTCGGGCAGCGCCCCCTCGGGCAACGCCTCGCGCAGGGCGAGGCCGTGGCGGGCCGGGTCGGCGGCGGTGCGCGGATAGTCCAGGTCGTGGACCAGGCCGGTCAACCCCCACAGCTCGGGGTCGTGTCCCAAGCGCTCGGCCAGGGCCCGCATGACGGCCTCGGTCTGGCGGCCGTGGGCCACCAGGCCGGGGTTGGGGTTCTCGGCCAGGACCAGGGCCAGGGCGGATTGACGATCGATCATGAGGCGTCCTTATTCGGCGGCGGGAGGATTGAGTGCGTCGACGTCGGCCTGGATGTCCCGCAGCACGCGCGCGGCAAAGGCCACGGCCACGCGCTTGGCGTCGTCGAGGTTGGGAATCTTGTCCTTGAGGGAGCGCTTGCCGACCTGGATCTTCCAGCCCGGCGAGCCCATCTTTTCGTTTATGACCGTAACGAGAAGGGCTCGGCCGAGATTGATGTAATGCGTGCTGTCGTCGTGTCGCGTCCATTCGAGAGCCATGTCGCCTCCAGGGGAAACGGGCCGTATGTCGGCAGAATAGCACGATGCGCCGCCGGGGCAAAGAGGCGCGCCGACCGCCGGACGCTATTTGGGAAAACGCAGGGTAAAGACGGCCCCTTCGTCGTCGTTGGCGGCCGTCGCCTCGCCCCCGAGCTGGCGGGACAGGTTGGCCACAAGCTGCATGCCGAGCGTCGGCGTCTCGTCGATCCGGAAATCCTCTGGCAGGCCCGGCCCGTCGTCGCCGACCACGATGGTCACGGTCTGGTCCTGCTCCTCCAGGCGCAGGCGCAGGATGCCCGAGGGCCGTTCCTGGAAGGCGTGCTTGTAGGCGTTGGTCAGCAGCTCGTTGAGCACGAGGCCGGCCGGCACGGCCTTTTCGATGGGCACGTCCACCGGGGCGAGGCGGCAGTCGAAGGCCAGCTCCGGCGTCTTCCGGTCGTGGCCGAACAGGCGCGGCAACAGATCCCGGATGTATTCGTCGAGGCGGATGCGCGAGAGGCTGGTGGAGCGGTAGAGTTCCTCATGGACCAGGGCCATGGAGGCGATGCGGTGCCGGCTTTCGCGAAAGCTCTCCAGGGCCGCCGGGTCGCGGACCTTCTCCTCCTGGAGGTAGAGCAGGCCGGAGATGATCTGCAGATTGTTCTTCACCCGGTGGTGGATTTCCTTGAGCAGGATCTCCTTTTCCGCCAGGGAGTCGCGCAGCTCTTTTTCGGCGCGCACCCTGGCCGTGACGTCCCTGTCCACCCCGCGATACCCCTTGAAGGCGCCGGTCTCGTCGTGCCAGGGCACGGCGCTCGTCAGGACGCAGCATTTCCTGCCGTCGCTGTTCACGCGCCACACGGTCAGGTCGCGAAGGGGCGACCGGGCGGCCTTGGCCTGGGCGAAGGCCGTCCGGAAGGCCTCCTCCTCGCCCGGGGCCAGGAAGTCGAAGGGCGTCCTGCCCAGAAGCGTGGCCGGGTCGTAGCCCAGGGTCCGGCTGACTTTCTGGCTCACATAGACGTAGCGGTCCTCCTCGTCGGTCTCCCAGATCCAGTCGGCCATGCTCATGGCGATGTGGGCCATGCGTTCCTGGCTCTGGCGCAGGGCGGACAGGGCCTGCTCCCGGGCGGCTTCGTGGGCGGCCAAGAGCTGCGCCATGGCGTCGATGGTCCGGGCCACCTTGCCGATGTCGGCTTCGCCGTGGGGCAGGCCCGTGCGGGCGGCAAGGTCGCCCCGGCCGATGCTGTCGGCGGTTTCGGCGATGCGGTCGAGCCGCCTGGCGATGGCCGCGCCGCCGAACAACCAGGCCACGAAAAAGGCCAGCAGGGCGGCGACCGCCAGGAAGAGCAGGTTGCCGACCAGGGCCTGGCGCGCCGGCCCCAGGACGTTGGCTTCGGGCAGCCCCACCACGAAATACATGTAGGGCGATCGGCCCGGGGCGAGGGACAGCTTCTCGAAGGCGTAGAAGCGCCGGCGGCCGTCGGAGCCGGTGAAACGCACCACGCCCTGGTCCTGCGGGCTGGCGGACATGGCCCGCCAGACCTCCTCCCGGATGGGCGCGCCCGTGGGGTTCGTGGGCGACTTGGGGCGGTAGTAGAGGCGCACGCCCCGATGGTCGGTGACGCCGAGGACCGCGCCCTCGGGCATGAGCAGCCGTTCGAAGCCTTCGTCGAGATTCGACAACCTGATGGAGGCGATGAGCAGACCGGCCACGCGTCCCGCGTCGTCCCGGAAGGGCAGGGAGAAGGGGAAGGCGGGATCGTAGCCCGTGCGGCTGAGGATGTACTCGCCGGCGCTGAAGCCTTCCGTGGCCATGGCCTCGACGAAGTGCTTGCGGTCGGCCAGGTTCACCTGGCCCGCGGGAAGGCCGGAGGCGACGACGTCTCCGTGGCCGTCCACGGCCACGATGTTGATGTAAATGGGATTGTCGTGCAGCAGGGAGGCGAACAGCGCATCGCAGGCGGCCACGTCCATGCGCCTGACCTCGGGCATGGCGGCCAGGGTGGTCAGGAGCAGGCGCGTGCTTTCGGTGACGCGGATCTGGACCTGGGCCATGGCGGCGGCGGCGCGGTGGGCCTCCATGGTGGCCTCGGCCACGAGGTGGTCGCGGCGGGCGATACCGTCGTAGACCTGCAGGGCCAGGGCCGGCAGCACCGCCAGGAGCGTCATCAGCACGAGCCCCGCCCGAATGGAGAGCGTGAGGGGAAAGCGTTTCACATGCTTCTCCCGCCTGGGCCGCGCCCGGGCCGCCTCAGCGTCGGCGCGCCAGACCGAGCAGCCGGCTGACGAGGTCGACGCCTTCGGCCAGGCGCGTCCATTGGCGGGCCGCGCCGGCCCGGAAAAGTCCCCATTCGAGACCGAGCAACCGGCGATGCAGCGCGCTTCGCGCGAGCAGGCGCTTTTTTTCGTTCTCCAGGGCCCGCAGCCGGCGGTCTAGAAACATTCCCTGTCCTTTTGGAATTCCTGGAGGCTTTCCGTGAAAAGCCGCGGCGCATGGGCCAGGCGAGCCCGCACGCGGGCCAGGAACAACGCGCCCGCGCCGAGGGTCAGGGCCGCTCCCGCGGCCGCGGTCAGGGCCCGGTAGGGCGGCGGCACGAAAAGCACGGCGGCCAGCAGCGCCAAGCCCACGCCCACGGCCAGCAGCCCGCAACCGAGGCAGGCCAGGATCACGACCTGCGCCAGGCGCACGGCCGCTTCCCTGGCCTCGATGCCGGCCAGCTCCAGGCGCGCCGCCGCGAGGTCGGCCAGCACGGCGGCGATGGTCCCGCCGGCATCAAGCAGGTCGGCCAGGGGACCGGACTTGGCGGGCATGCTATCGCCTGCTCATGAACCAGCCAAGGAGCAGCCCGCCGAGGAAGGCGCCGCCGATGACGTGGTAGGGCTTGTCGCGCACCATGCGGTCGGCCGCTGCCGCGGCGTCGTCGAGGGTGGTGTCGAGGATGCCGCCCAGTTCGTCGTACTTGCCTCTGGCCGCGGCCAAGCGGTCCTCGAGCTGGGCCCGGGCCTTCTTGATCCGGTCGTCGGCCTCGCCGGCCGTGGCGTCGAGCAGCGCCCCGGCGTGGCGCACGATCTCGCGCAGCTCCTTGGCCGCCTCTTCGGAATACGTCCGTCTGGCCATCATGCTGCCTCCGGGATGAGGTTTTCGGTTGTCTTTGTCAGAGTTAACCATTTGCGGCTTCCCTGTCCATGGGGCCCGCGGGTGGGGCGGGGGACGCCTCGCCCGGCAGGATCGCCGGCAGGGTCAGGGTGAAGACGCTGCCTTGCCCGGGCGTGCTGGAAAGCCGCATCCGGCCGCCCATGCCGGCGGCCAGCAGGGCGCACAGGGTGAGCCCCAGGCCGGTGCCGCGAAAGGGCCGGGTGGTCGAGCCGTCGCCCTGGGCGAAGGGCTCGAAGATCCGGGCGTGTTTTTCCGGGGGGATGCCGATGCCGGTGTCGGTCACGGCAAAGACCAGCCGGCCGGCCTCGGCCGGGTCGCGCCCCGGGCCCACCGCCAGGCGCACCTCGCCTGCTCCGGTGAACTTCACGGCGTTGTCGAGAAGGTTGTCGAGGATCTGGCGCACCCGGGCCGGGTCGCCCACGGCGGTCGCCGGCGCGTCCGGAGCCGGGGAGAAGACCAGGGCCAGGCCTTTGGCGGCGGCCCGCTCGGCCTGGCCGGCCAGGGCCTGGCGGGCCAGCTCGCGGGGGTCGAAGGCCTCGCGGGAGAGCTTGAGCCGGCCGGATTGGATGCGGGAGACGTCGAGGATGTCGTTAAGGAGGGCCATGAGCCCCTCGCCGGCCTGCTCCAGGGCGGTGAGGAACTCCTCCTGGCGGGGGGAAAGCCCGGAGTCGCGCAGGAGGTCCACCATGCCGAGGATGGTGTTCATGGGCGTGCGGACCTCGTGGCTCATGAGCGACAGGAAACGCAGCTGGGTCTGGCTGGCCGCCTCGGCCGCCTCCTTGGCCAGGACCAGGGCCTGCTCGATGGCCTTTCGGGCGGTGATGTCCACCGCCACGGACAGCAGGCAGGTCTGGCCGAAGGCCTCCAGGGGGATGCCGGAATACAGGACCGTGCCGCGACGCCCTTGCTTGAAGCGGTAGTCGAGTTCGAGGTTCTGGATCAGGCCCTCCCTGTCCACGGTGTCGAAGATGCGTACGCGGTCGTCGGGGGCGATGGAGAAGCCGAGTTCCTCCGGCGTGCGGCCGATGATCTCGTGGCGGGAGAGGTCGATCCCGGCGAGGAAGGCTTCGTTGACCTCGAGGTAGCGGTTCTCCGGCAGGCTGGCGATGGCGATGGCGGCCGGGGTGAGGCGCAGGATCTTGGCCAGGCGGTCCCGGCTTTCGGCCAGCATCTGGCGGCTGGCCAGCTGGCGCGTGACGTCGCGGGCGTAGACGGCCAGCCGCCGGCCGCCGTCCGGTCCGGGCGGCAGGGGGGAAAGGATGTTGTCCAGGGCGCGGCCTTCGCGCACGTCGCTGAAGGCGACGGGGCGCCCCGTGTCCAAGGCCTGGCGGTAGCGCTCGCGCCGGGCTTCCACGATGGCCGGATCGGTCAGGGCGAGGATGTCGCGGCCGATGAAGTCGTCGAAGGCGCAGCCGAAGCGGGCGGCGGCGGTGCGGTTGGCCGAGACGACGCGGAAATCCTCGTCGAGGACCAGGATGGCGTCGCTCGTGGCTTCGAACACGGCTTCGAGCAGGTCGCGCTTGGCGGCGAGTTCGCGCTGGGCCTCCAGGCGGCGACGCGTCTCGGCCGCCACGCGCCGGGAACGCCGCCAAAGCACGGCCAGGGCCGCCGCCAGGGGCAGGCCGACGAGAAGGCCGGGAAGCGGGTGGCCGACGAATTCCTGCCAGCACTGGCCGGACAGGGAGGCCCTGTCGGCCGCGCCCGCAACGACCGGGACGAGAAGGGCGGCCAGGGTCAGGGCGAAGAAAAGGCCGACGGCCCGCGCGCCTTGGCGAGAGGCGGCGGGCGGCCGGCGCGGCGCGGCGGCTACATGAAGGCGTAGGATCCGTGGCCGTGGTTCTGGCGGCGCACCCGTTCGATCACCGCCGTACGGTCGTCGGAGACGTCTCCGCCGGGGCTGGTGGCGCACACGAGCTCGGCCGGGCTGAACCGGTAGCCCTCGGTGATGACGAAGCGGCGGCGCTCCCATTTGTTGCGGCACTCTCCAAGGGCCCAGCGGAAAGCCTGATCCTCGCGGAGCCGGTTGACGAATTCCATGGCGCTTTGCAGAGACATGACGCTTCCTCCCAAGAAGTACTTCTTGTGAAAGCAAAAATCATGCCATGCGCAACAAGACGTGGCCGAGACTAGAAACACAGGAAATACGGCGTATTGCCAAGACATGGCCGGCCGGATGTCCGGCCGACGCGGGCCGGGCCGTTTGACTCGGTCAAACCGGCCGGGGGCCGCGTGCGAAACCGTGAAACGCCGCCCGGATCACTGGGGGTAGTTCGTGTTGCAGTACTTGACGCACCAGTTGTAGGCCGTCAGCACGGTGGAGCCGCAGCCGATGAACTCGCTTGGCACGTACTGACGGTTGTACACGTTCTCGCAGCCCCGGGCGCAGTCGGCCCTGGAGGCGTGCTCGACCGAGAGCACGTCCGAATCGTATTCGTTGCACAGCTCGATGGTGTCGCAGGAGACCTTGCGGCCGATATTGGTATAGCAGAATCCCCGGAATTCCGAATCCGTGAGGGGCCTGCTCGCGGCGCAGCCGGCAAGGCCGGCGAGCAGGACGACAAGGATCAGCAACGACAGCGGCTTCATGAATGGTCCCTCCCAGGCGCGGCCGGGCGGCGGCGCGTTGGGCGCGGCCCGGTCTTTTCATACCGTCACGATATACCGCCTTGGCGCGCCTTGGAAGTCCCCTGCCGGTTTTTCCGGCCGCCGGCCGGCGGGAACGGGTCGGTACAAGGGCTTGTACCATGCTCCGGCCCCTTGGCTCGTCCGGTACAGGATCCTGTACCGGAAATCCGGCCCCGAGCCCGATAAAGGAGCAAGTTTTATTCTTATATCATATTGAAAACAAATGATAAAATAAGAGTTTTCCTTGACCTGCCCCGTTTGGCCCGCTCCTTGCTATAGAAGAAACATCCTTCCTCCAAGAACTCAAATTTAGGAAAAGGACTCCAGGGATGGCGACCCAGGAGTCCTTTTCCGCTTTTGGGCGTTCCCGTTTTTCGGCCCGGGCGGCGCGGGGCCTGACCTGGCGGGCCTTGGGCCGAGGCCCGGCGACAGCTTCGTCCCAAGGCCGGCCCGAGGCCCGGCGCCCGGTCCGGCGCGGCGGGCGGCGCAATGGCCGGGCCCAGTCGCGGGCCGGAAACGGCCGCCCACGGCCGTATTACGCGCCATCCGCGCGCGCTTCCCCGCTCCCCAAAGCGACGCGCCCGCAAGGAGGCTTTCTCCCTGCGGGCGCGTACAAAACCTTTGACCGGCGACGTCGCGGCGCTAGCGGCCGGCCGCCTTGGCCCAGGAGTCCTTGAGGGCCACCGAGCGGTTGAACACCTGTTTTTCCGCCGTGGAATCCTTGTCCACGCAGAAGTAGCCCAGGCGCTCGAACTGGACGTTCTCGCCCACGGGCAGCGCCGCCAGGCTCGGCTCCACGCGCGCCTCGGCGACGACCTCCAGGGAGGCCGGGTTGAGGCAGGCCAGGAAGTCGCCCTTGCCCTCGGACGGATTCTCCTTGGTGAAGAGGCGGTCGTACAGGCGCACCTCGGCCGGCACGGCGTGGGCCGCCGACACCCAGTGCAGCGTGCCCTTGACCTTGCGGCCGTCGCTCGACCAGCCGCCCTTGGTGGCCGGGTCGTGGACGCAGCGCAGCTCGACCACCTCGCCCGTGGCCGGGTCCTTCACCACCTCGGTGCAGGTCACGTAGTAGGCGTAGCGCAGCCGCACCTCGGCCCCGGGGGCCAGGCGGAACCACTTCTTGGCCGGCGTCTCCATGAAGTCGTCGCGCTCGACGTATATCTCGCGCGAGAACGGCACCTTGCGCGAGCCCAGGCTCGGGTCCTCGGGATGGTAGGGGAAGTCGATCTCCTCCACCTGGCCCTCGGGGTAGTTCTCAATGATGACCTTAAGCGGCCGCAGCACGCCCATGACCCGCTTGGCCCGGCGGTTGAGGTCCTCGCGCAGGCAGTGTTCGAGCAGGGCCACGTCCACCATGTTCTCGGCCTTGGAGATGCCGATGCGCTCGCAGAAGTCGCGGATGGCCTCCGGGGTGTAGCCCCGGCGGCGGATGCCGCTGATGGTGGGCAGGCGCGGGTCGTCCCAACCGGACACGACCTTTTCCGTGACGAGCTGGATGAGCTTGCGCTTGCTCAGGACCGTGTAGGAGAGGTTCAGGCGGGCGAACTCGATCTGCTGCGGGTGGCAGGGCACGGGCAGGTTGTCGAGGACCCAGTCGTAGAGCGGCCGGTTGTTCTCGAACTCCAGGGAGCAGATGGAATGGGTGATGCCCTCCAGGGCGTCGGAGATGCAGTGGGTGTAGTCGTACATGGGGTAGATGCACCAGGCGTCGCCCGTACGGTGGTGCTCCACGTGCTTGATGCGGTAGAGCACCGGGTCGCGCAGGACCACGTTGGGGCTTTGCATGTCGATCTTCGCCCGCAGCACCTTGGCCCCGTCCGGGAACTCGCCGGCGCGCATGCGGCGGAAAAGGTCCAGGTTCTCGGCCACGGGCCTATCCCGCCAGGGGCTGTCCTTGCCGGGCTCGGTCAGCGTGCCGCGATGGGCCCGGATCTCCTCCTGGGTCAGGTCGTCCACGTAGGCCAGGCCCTTTTCGATGAGGGTCTCGGCGAAGGCGTAGAGCCTCTCGAAATAGTCCGAGGCGTAATAGAGCCGGTCGTCCCAGGAAAAGCCCAGCCAGCGCACGTCCTCCTGGATGGAGTCGACGTATTCCACCTCTTCCTTGGCCGGATTGGTGTCGTCGAAGCGCAGGTTGCACTGGCCGCCGAAATCGCGGGCCAGGCCGAAATTGAGGCAGATGGACTTGGCGTGGCCGATGTGCAGGTAGCCGTTGGGCTCGGGCGGGAAGCGGGTGTGGACGCGGCCGGCCCATTTGCCGGTCCGTATGTCCTCGTCGATGATCTGGCGGATGAAGTCGCGGCCCGGGGTCGGGCCGGATTTGTCCTTTTCGTCCGCTTCGGGTGCGGTCATGGCTGGACCTCGTGGGTGGAAAAGTGGCGGCGGCCAAAGGGCCGCGAGAAACCGAAAAAATAGGCCAAATCCGCCGAAGGGTCAAATGAGGCGGGGGGCGAAACAAAGGCCGGCCGGCGCGCGCGGCGACCGACCGGCCCTCGGGAGCGTGTCGCGGATCAGTAGATGTTGTTGGTGTTGACCCAGCCGTAGAGGTTGAGGCTCGGCACGTGCGCCAGGGCCCAGCCCTCGCGGTCGTCGACGAGAATGTCGATCTGGGCGCCCATGGGCATCTCGGCCAGCTTGCCGCAGTAGATGCCCTCGCAGTTGCGAAGCGGCAGGCCGGTGAAGCCGGCCTTGGCCGTGCGCTGGGGAGTCAAGGTCCAGGTCTCGGCCAGGATGGCCTTTTGCTGCGAACTCTTGACCGCGGCCTCGGGCGTCTGGGCCTGGGCAACGGTGGCGAAGGCAAGGAACAGAACAGAGAAGAAAGCGAAGGCAAGCATCGGAATGATGCGTCGGGTTTTCATACGGCCTCCTTTCTGTTTCGCCGCGCCGAATCGAACGCGGCAGAGAGCCTGCTCCCGAGGGAGCAGATTCCCGATCGTTTCTACTATATTCCCTGGTTTTCATCCGTCAACGGCGTTCTCCCGCTTTTCCGGCCCGCGGCGTTTCCGGTCAGGGACGGGGAGGCCAACTCGCCGCCATTGCTGACAAAAACGTAACATTGTTGCGAAATTTTGTTATTTACTCATTTATTACAATAGGTTGACAATCTTGCGCGCATGCTGCAAAAACACCGGACATCTTTCCCTGAGGCGACAGTACGTATGGTCATGCATTCCCAGGCGACCTTTTCCGAAGTTCCGGACGACGCCTTCCGTCGCGTGTTTCTCCACTCCCCCAACGCCGCCGTGCTGCGCGACGCCGACGGACGCGTGCTGGCCGTCAACGCCGCCTTCGAGGCGCTTTTCGGCGTGGAGGCCTCGGAGGTGCTGGGCGCGGACCTGCGCGAGGTGGTGCGGCCCGAGGAGAGCCGCGTGGGCGAGGACGGCGAGGTCTGGAGCCTTTCGGGAGCGGCCTTTTTGCGTCAGACCCGCTGGAGCGCCGCCGAGGGCGAGGCCGTGGACGTGAGCGTCTCCCAGTTCGTGGTGGGGGCCTGGGCCGGCCGTCCCGTCACCTGCATGCTCTTTCGCGACATTTCCGGCCGCCGCCGCGCCGAACAGCAGCTGCGCGCCGCCGAGCGCAAGTACCGCTCCATTTTCGAGAACGCCGTGGAGGGCATCTTCCAGACCACGCCCGAGGGCCGCTACCTGGAGGTCAACGGCACCCTGGCCCGCATCTACGGCTTCGACTCCGTGCCCGAGATGACCGAGCACTTCCGCGACATCAAAAACCAGCTCTACGTCGATCCCGCCCGCCGCGACGACTTCGTGCGGGAGCTGGCCGCGAACGACCAGGTGCGCGACTTCGAGTCCGAGATCCGCAAGAAGGACGGCACGGTCATCTGGATCTCGGAAAACGCCCGGGTGGTGCGTGACGCCGCCGGCCGGCCCCTCTACTACGAAGGCACGGTGGTGGACGTCACCGACCGCAGGCGGGCCGAGGAGGCCCTGGCCGCCCAGCGCGCCTACTTCACCCAGCTTTTCGCCAATTCGCCCCAGGCCATTTCGCTCATCGACATGCACCGCAACATCGTGGACGCCAACGCCGCCTTCGAGAGCCTGTTCGGCTTTCGGGCGGCGGACATCAAGGGTTTCGGCATGCGCGCCTTCATCGTGCCCGACCACCTGCTCACGGAATGCGAGAACGTGCGCGGGGCCATCCTTTCGGGCAAGTCCGTGGTGCGCGAGACCGTGCGCCGCCACAAGGACGGCCGCCTCATCCCCGTGTCCATGATCGGCTTCCCCATCGTCATCAAGGGGGAGATCCAGGGCATCGTCTACATCTATCAGGACATTTCCGAGCGCAAGGCCTTCGAGGAGCAGATCACCCACCAGGCCTTCCACGACGCCCTGACCGGCCTGCCCAACCGCAGCCTCTTCGCCGACCGCCTGGAACGGGCGCTGACGCGCGCCGCCAGGCGCAGCGACTACCAGTACGCCGTGCTCATGATCGACCTCAACAAGTTCAAGGGCATAAACGACACCCTGGGCCACCAGGCCGGGGACGCGCTGCTGGTGGAAGTGGCGGGCCGGCTCGTGCGCTGCGTGCGGGGCATGGACACCGTGGCCAGGCTCGGCGGGGACGAATTCGCCATTATCCTCGAGGAGCTCAAGTCCAAAAAAGAGGTCATGGCCGTGGTGGAGCGCATCGGCGCGGTCCTGGCCCAGCCGTTTCCCCTGTGCGGCTCCACCGTCACGCCCGGGGCGAGCGTGGGCATCGTGCTGCGCACCCGCGACTACGCCTCGGCCGAGGACATCCTGCGCGACGCGGACATCGCCATGTACCGGGCCAAGGAGCAGGGCCGGCCGTCCATGGTCTTCGACCGCAAGATGCACCAGGAGATCCTCGAGGCCGTGAGCCTCGAGGCCGACCTGCGCCAGGCCCTGGAGGCCGGGGAGCTTTTGCTCCACTACCAGCCCATCGTGGACGTGCAAAACGGCCGCATCGAGGGCTTCGAGGCCCTGGTGCGCTGGGACCACCCGACCCGTGGCCTGGTGCCGCCGGGACAGTTCATTCCCCTGGCCGAGGAGACCGGGCTCATCCTGCCTCTCGGGCGTTTCGTCATCGCCGAGGCCTGCCGGCAACTGCGCCAGTGGCAGGCGGAAATGCCCGGGACGCAGGCGCTCTCGGTCAGCGTCAACGTGTCCTGCCGCCAGTTCGTCAAGGACGGCCTTGTGGATCACGTGGCCCAGGTGCTCTCCGAAACCGGGGTGTCGCCGGAGTGCCTCAAGCTCGAGATCACCGAATCCGTGCTGATGCACGACGCCCGCCACACGGCCAAGGAGCTTTCGCGGCTCAAGGCCCTGGGAGTCAAGATCGCCATCGACGACTTCGGCACGGGCTATTCCTCCCTGTCCTACCTGCGCCAGTTGCCCATCGACCACCTGAAGATCGACCGCTCGTTCATCAGCGGCGCGGACTGCGACGGCGAGAGCCAGGAGATCGTCAAGTCCATCATCTCCCTGGCCAGGAGCCTGGGGCTCACGGTCATCGCCGAGGGCGTGGAGCGCGAGGAGCAGCTCGACCGCCTGCGCCGGGCCGCCTGCGACAAGGCGCAAGGGTTCATGTTCTCGCGCCCTCTGGACAAGGAGGCCGCCGGCCGTCTCCTGGGCGGCTCCGGCGGCTGCGCCTGCCCCGGGGCGGGGGCGACGCCTTTCTAGCGCCGCGTCCGCGCAAGGCGCGCACGGGACGACATGTGTTGTCGTCAATGTTGTTCTGAAAAACGCGGTCGTGCTTCTCCGGGGAGGCGACACGGGCCATTCGTCGGGAAGCGCATGGCGACGCGTCGCCCCCGCAATGCTTCCCCAGGGCGAGGCCCTGGCCCGGGCCGGCTTCGAAGCGGAGCCGGCGGCGGAAGCGGGAAGTCCTGGAAGCGCCAGGAGCGCCGCCGTTCCCGAATCGCGGTTCCCGGTGAAGCCGACACGTCAAGACGCCGCGCGGCAAGGCCACGCGCCTGGCGCGCGAAGAGCCTCTTGTCGCGACAGCGCGGCTATCTCAGGTCAGGAAAACGGATCTCCCGGCGGTCCGGGGAAAGCGTGATGCGTTCGAAGGCATTCGAATCGCTGTTGTCGAGGGGATTCCGTATTTTGTCATGGGAGAATTGCCAGTAGATGAAGTAGCTGCCGGACGGAACCTGCTTGAAGGTGTATTTGTTCCCCGGCCCGATGGAAGTGGAAATTGTCCCGGGCAAGCCGGTCAAGAGCTTCTCATCTATGTAGTAGTCGTCCTTGTGCCGGTCGAAGAAATCCTTTGAAGCCGTGGTCAGCGGCACGAGATAGATGCTGTCTCCGGTCAAGGAGGCTTCGTTTTTCCAAATCGTCTGCACGAAGCCCTCTCCGGAGACGGCAGGGACGGGGACGGTGCTGTTGTTGGCGGCGGCGCAGGCGGAAAGCAGGCAGAGAAGGCAAGCCACGCTCAAGCGAAGGAAGATGGAACGTTGCGGCATGTGAGGCCCCGGGTGGAGTCAGTGTCGGTTCGATGTCGCCCGCGCCTGGGCGGGGCAGCCTTTGCCAAGCGTGTTCTCTCGTGGCAGCCTGCTTTGCGGGAGTCAACTTTACAAAATGTCATAAAATTGGACGCATGGCTCGGTTGCTGCGTCCTTGAGCCGGAAATGCACGGGGCGGCGTCGCCGGCCGTCCCCGCCCGGACGCTCGCCCGCTTCAGGCGAAAACGGCACGTCCGCGGCGGCCTGCCCGAAAGGGGGACGCTTTTCGGGGCGCCGCCCGCGTCCGTTGCGGCATGAGCTTTCGCGGTGCCCCCGCCTGTTCTTCGCGGCTAGGCCAGCGCCGCATCCCTGCGCGTTGTCGCGAGGTTCCGGTGCGTTCTTCGCGCGCGGCAGACGCCTTCCACCGGCATCGGCCGGGGGGGCCCTTGGCCGCAGTGGCGTCCTCTGCCGTCTGACTTCCTGAAATCCTTGGTTAACGCGGCCAGGTCCTTTCGCCCCCCTCCTTTTCCGGCGTCGTGGACGCATCTTTTCTCGGCGCTTCGGAAAATGAACGCGCGCGTCGACTGTTCTTTCCGTGTAACCGGGACGGGTTTTTTACGTCTGCTCAAGGAGGGCTTCTGCTCGTCGCGGGAGAGGAAGGGGTTTCACTTCAGCACCTGGAAAATTGCATGATTTTGCGGTACGAATCCGGATGATCTTCTGGGCGTTGCGTGGTTGGACGAGCGGATTTTTTTTCGGATACAGTGTCGATGCGAGAAAATAAAAAAATATTATTATAGAAACTACCCTAAATATTCGTGAGGGAGCTCCGATAGGAGGCAAAACACAAGGAGGTTGCCATGGCAGCCATCAGCGGCCTTTCCCTCTATGCCGATACGACCTCGACCCTGGGTTCCTTCAGCGTGTCCTCGACAAGTGCGACCAGTTCCTCCAGCGCGTCGAGCGCGTCGACCTCGGGCGACACCGTGACCATTTCCGACGAGGCCAAAAGCCTCTACGCCCTGTCGGCCTCCTCGACGTCCGGCACGGCCAGCAACGCCAACGCCGCCGCCACCTCGGCTCTGTCCTCCACGGATACGACCGACGGCGACACCGATTCCACGACGTCCGGCGACGACACGTCGAGCGAAACTTCCGGCACGACCACGGCGTCCTCCGAGACGTCCCAGGCGTCCTCGACCCAGGGCATGTCCGCCGGCAGCGCCTCGGGCGGTTCCTCCAGCTCGTCGAGCGACGACAGCAGCAATTCCGAGACCACGTCCGACAAGCTCAAGGAGCAGATCCAGCAGGTGCAGCAGCAGATCGAGAAGCTCGAAAGCCAGAGCCTGCCCGAGGAAGAGAAGAAGGCCCAGAAGATGCAGCTCGAGTCCGAACTGGCCCAGTTGCAGACCGAGTACGCCCAGGCCCTGGAAGACGAGAATTCGTCCTCCTCGAGCGCCAGCGGCACCGGCGGCAACACCGCCTCCACCACCTACGGCGCGGCGGGCTGATTTCGGGCCGGCTCCGGCCGTCGTCGCGTCCGCCGCCGCTTCCGGCTTCTCGCGCCTCTTTTCCCGTCCCGTCCGGCAGCCGCCGGGCGGCGCGGAAAAAGAGGCGCTCGCCTTTGTTGGGGCTCCCGGCATCGGGAGGGGGCGCGGTGCGGCCCGTCCGGTTGACAACGACGGCGCAGGGGCTTACAGCCGAACCACCACGAAAACCCTTTAGAGGAAACAATGGACGATCCGTACAGTAGTTGTCGCAATAACCAAGTGTTCTTGCAGATTCTCTTGAGATAGCGCCCCTGCCCCAAGGCCTGCGCCGACGTCCCCCCTCCGCCACGCGGAGCCGGGCCGCCTCCGCCAGCCCGCCGGTCAGGCGGCGGCTGAAAAGGAGGCGCCCGATGAACACGCCCTTCATCCGGTCCAAAAGCTTCGCCTCGCGACTCCATCCCGAAGACTGCCGCGCCCATGCGGCGGCCGCCCTTTTGCCGTGTCCGCGCCGGTACCGCTGCGCGCGCACGGCCCACGCCCCCGAGCCTCCCTCATCGCGAACAACGCCCTCCGCTTAAGGGGGGCATCCAGGCGGCGAGCGCCGCCTGACCCGCGTTTTCCCGTTTGATCCATGCGCGTCCGTCGCCCGGCGACGGCGCAAGCCGGCATGGACGTCCGGCGCGGCCCCTTGCGGCCCGCCTGGGCGTCCGTTTCCGGGGAGGTTTGGCCATGAGCGAACTCTACGTCAGCGCCGTGCTGGGGCGTCCCGTCATCGATCCGTCCGGCGCGGCCCTGGGCCGGCTGGACGACCTGCGCCTGGTCCCGGGCGAGACCCTGCCCGTGGTGTCCGGGCTTTTCATCCGCGCCGCCGGGGAGCGGCGCTTCATTCCCTGGCGGGCGGTCAACCTGTTCACCCCGGTCGTGGTCTCGGCCGACCCCGGCGCCGTGGGCCGGGCCGAGGAGCAGGCCGGGGACGCGCCGGACATCAGGCTTCGCCGCGACATCCTGGACCGGCAGATCGTGGACGTGGACGGGGCCAAGGTGGTGCGCGTCAACGACCTCAAGCTGGCCACGCGCGGGGCGAGCCTCCTCGTGGCCGCGGCCGACGTGGGCCTTCGCGGCATGGCCCGCCGGCTCGGGCAACTGCGCTTCTGGAACTGGCTGGCCGGCCTTTTCGGCGCGAAGCTGCCCTCCCGGGAGATCGACTGGCGCTTCGTGGCCCAGCTCGACCCCAACGCCGACCGCCTGACCCTGACCGTGGCCCGGGAGCGCCTCACGGACATGCACCCGGCGGACATCGCCGAGATCCTGGCCCAGCTGCCCCACAAGGAGGCCGGCACCGTGCTCGGCTCCCTTGACCCCGAGACGTTGGGCGAGACCATGGGCGAACTGGACACCGAACTCGGCGTCAAGGTCATAAGCCGGCTGGGCAGCGAGCAGGCCTCGGACATCCTGGAGGAGATGGAGCCCCACGACGCGGCCGACCTCCTCGGCGACCTGCCCGAGGAAAAGGCCCAGGAGCTGCTCGGCCTCATGGACGCCGAGGACGCCGAGATGGTCCAGGAGCTCCTCGAACACGAGGAGGACACCGCCGGCGGTCTCATGAACAACCTCTTCGCCTTCGTGCCCCCGGCCATGACCGCCGAGGAGGCCATCAACTACATCCGCCTGGTCGGGGCCGAGATCGACAACGTCTACTACGTCTACGTCATCCGCGGCGACGAGACGCCCCTTGGCGTGGTCACGCTCAAGCGCCTGCTGCTCGCCCCGCCCAAGACCCCGGTGGCCGAGATCATGACCGTGGGGCTCAAGTCCGTGCCCGTGGACGCCACGCCCTCGGAGGTCATGGAGCTCATCGCCAAGTACAACCTGCTCGCCGTGCCGGTGGTGGACGACGCCGGGCACATGGCCGGCATCGTGCCGGCCGACGACGTGCTGGAGATGTTTTTGCCCGAATCCGTCACCAAGAAGCGTTTCGCCGCCATGTAGGCCGGCGTTCCCATACGAGGTTCCGACATGACCGCCGCCGCCGCGCCGCAGAGGAAATCCTGGCGCAAGAACTTCTTCATGTTCCTGGCCCTGCTCGGGCCGGGCATCATCACCGCCAACGTCGACAACGACGCCGGCGGCATCACCACCTATTCCCTGGCCGGAGCCCAGTACGGCTACTCGCTTTTGTGGATGCTCATCCCCACCACCGTCTCCCTGGTGGTGGTCCAGGAGATGTGCGCACGCATGGGCGCGGTCACGGGCAAGGGCCTGTCGGACCTCATCCGCGAGTCCTTCGGCCTTCGCACCACCTTCTACATCATGGTGGCGCTTTTTCTGACCAACCTCGGCAACACCATCTCGGAATTCGCCGGCATCGCCGCCGGCATGGAGATCTTCGGCGTCTCCAAGTTCGTGTCCGTGCCCCTGGCCGCGCTGCTCGTGTGGCTGCTCATCGTCAAGGGCTCGTACCGCATCGTGGAGCGGGTGTTCCTGGTCGCCTGCGTGATCTACCTGGCCTATCCCCTGGCGGCCATCACCGCGGACGTGCCCTGGCTCGAGGTGGCCAAGGCGTCGGTGACGCCCACGTTTCGGGCTGACGGCCCCTACGTGGCCATGATGATCGGCCTGGTCGGCACGACCATCGCGCCCTGGATGCAGTTCTACCAGCAGGCGGCCGTGGTGGAGAAGGGAATCACGGCCGACAAGTACGGCTACACGCGGGTGGACGTGGTGGTGGGCTGCTTTCTGGCCGTGGCCGTGGCGCTTTTCATCGTGGTGGCCTGCGCCGCCTCCATCCACCGCCAGGGGCTCAGCGTCGAGACCGCGGCCGACGCGGCCAGAGCCCTGGAGCCCCTGGTCGGGGCCTACGCCACCTGGCTTTTCGCCGTGGGCCTGGTCAACGCCTCGCTCTTCGCCGCCGGGGTGCTGCCGCTGTCCACGGCCTACTACATCTGCGAGGCCATGGGCTGGGAGCTCGGCATCGACAAGGATTTCCGCAAGGCCCCGGAGTTCTTCTGGCTTTTCACCCTCAGCATCGCCGTCGGGGCGCTGACCATCCTGGTGCCGGGCATGCCGCTTCTGGCCGTCATGTACGTGTCCCAGGTCGTCAACGGCGTGGTGCTGCCCTTCGTGCTCATCCTCATGCTGCTGCTCGTCAACGACAAGCGGCTCATGGGGACCTACGTCAACGGCCCGGTCTTCAACGCCGTGGCCTGGGCCACGGTGGCCGGGCTCATCGGGCTGACCGGCCTCATGACCCTGGACACGGTCTGGCCCGGAGCCATCGATCGGCTGGTGGGGCTTTTCGGGGCGTAAGGACGCGAGAGCGCCGTCTGCGGGCTCGGCCGGGAAGTCCGGCCGGCGGCCCTACGAGCCGGCCAGGGCGTCGATGGCGGCGAGCAGGGAGTCGAAGGAGGAAAGGCTGAAGATGATGAGCACCTCGCCTTCGATGAGGTGGTCCTTCATGCTGAACTGGGTGCGGGCGACGAGGATCATGCCCGTGTCCTGCCCGATGATGCCGGCGATGTCGGCTTCGATGAAGTCCGGGGGCGTGTAGCGCAGGGGTTCGCGCAGGATGTTGGCGATGGACCCCATGACGCCGTTGAGCACGATGTTGCCCACTTCCTGGAGGGTGCCCCGGCGCATGCCCTCGTCGTCGGCCAGGTCCCCGTCCTTGCCCAGCACCACGGCCACGAGCTTGGAGGCGGACTCCGGCGGGAAGATCAGGGCGCTTATGCCGGCGAATTCGCCGGTAAATCCCAACTGCACCGCGGAAAAGACCGAATGGGGCCGGCCGGCGTAGAGCTCGGCCAGCTCGGACTGGTTGAGCACCCGCAATACCGGCACCTGGAGCTGGATGTGGGTGTTGACCATCTGGTTGAGCATGCCGGCGGCACGGCCCACGCCGATGTTGATGAGCTCCTGCAGGATGTCGAGTTGCAGCGGGGAAAGGGGCATGTCTTTATTCGCGACGGCGCAAGCCTAACGGCAGAAGGGTTCCAGGGCCTCGCGCAGGGAGGGGGAGTCCACGGGCTTGTTCAGGAAGCAGGCCGCGCCGAGTTCCAGGCAGCGGCGGCGGGTGGACTCCTGGATATCGGCCGTCACCACCACCACGGCGATGCCCGGCATCTCCCGGGAAAGCGTTTCCATGACGGCCAGTCCGCCCGGATCCGGCATGTTGAGGTCGAGCAGCACGACCCGGGGGGCGTGCTCCCTGGCCAGGTGCAGGCATTCCTGGCCGTCCTTGGCCTCGATGACGTCGAAACCCGCCTCCTTGGCCACCTTGGCCGCCTGGAAGCGCTGGAACATCGAGTCGTCGGCGATGAGCAGTAAGGGCATGGTCTGTCGTCCTGTGCCGCCGTTCTGACCGGCGCGGCGTGGAGGTTATTCTTTCTCACCTTGAACGCGGGGCGTCAAGGTTTCACGGGCGGCTTCCGCCGCCCGTCCCGTGGCCCGGCCCAGCCGGGCCAGCAGATCGGCCAGCGCCGCCGGCTGCGTCGCCGGATCGGCGGCCGCGTTTTCCAGTTCCCTGGCCAGGCGCAGGCATTCGCCCGCGCCCATGGCCGCGGCCGTGGACTTGAGCGTGTGGGCGTGCAGGCGCAGCGCCTCGGCGTCCCCGGCGCGCCGGGCCGCCTCGGCCGCCTCGAGCCGCCTGGACGTCTCGTCCAGGGAGGTGGCCAGGATGGGCTCGTACATGTCCCGTTCGATGCCCAGGCGCTCCAGGGCCCAGGGCACGTCCAGCACGCCTTCCGGTCCGTCCGGGGGCGTCTGCGCGCCGCAAGCCGGCGCGTCGTCCGTTTCGGGCTCCGGCGCGGCCAGCCGGGCGATGATCCCGGCCAGTTCCTCCAGGTTCACGGGCTTGCCGATGTAGCCGTTCATGCCGGCCTCGGCGCAGGCCTGGCGCACCTCGTCGGACACGTGGGCCGTGACGGCCACGATGGGGATGTCCCGGGCCGCGATGGGGCATCGGGCATCGCCGCCGGCGCGGATGGCCCGGGCGGCGGTCAGGCCGTCCATGGCCGGCATCTCGATGTCCATGAGCACCATGTCGAAGGGCTCCCTGGCGAGCAGGCGCAGGGCCGCCTCGCCGGTGGTGGCAATGGCGCTTTCGTGGCCGAGCTTTTTGAGGTGGATGGTCATGAGCTTGATGTTGACCTGGTTGTCCTCGGCCACCAGGACGCGCAGGTTGCGCCGCGGCGGGGCCGGGGCGGCTTTGGGCCCGGCCTTGGGCGCGGCGGCGTCCGCCGTCGGCGGAAAGGGCGCGGTGAAGACGAAGGTGCTGCCCGCTCGCGGGGTCGAGGCCACCCTGATCTCCCCGCCCATGAGCTCGGCCAGCTCCCGGCTGATGGCCAGCCCCAGGCCCGTGCCGCCGAACTTGCGGGCGGTGGAGCCGTCGGCCTGGCGGAAGCTGTCGAAGATCGCCGCCTGCATGCCGGCGGGGATGCCGATGCCGGTGTCGGCCACGGCGAACGACAGGCGGTCGGCGTGGCCGCTTTCGGTGCGCACCGGCGCCAGGCGCAGGGTCACGGAGCCCTCTTCGGTGAACTTGAGCGCGTTGCCGAGGAGGTTGACCAGTATCTGCCGCACCCGGCCGTCGTCGCCGCGCACGCGCTCGGGCAGCCCTGGAGCCAGTTCGAGGGTCAGACGCAGCCCCTTGGCCGCGGCCGCGGCGCTGAAGGTCCGCACCACGGCCTCGGCCAGGGCGACCGGGTCGAACACGGCCGAGTCCAGGACCATGCGCCGGGCCTCGATCTTGGAGAAGTCCAGGATGTCGTTGAGGATGCCGAGGAGGTGGCGGGCCGATTCCCGCACGGTGTCCAGGTGCTCGCGCTGCTCGCCGGTCAGCCGGCTCCCCAGGACCAGTTCCGTCAGGCCCAGGATGGCGTTCATGGGCGTGCGGATCTCGTGGCTCATGCTGGCCAGGAAGCGGCTTTTGGCCTTGTTGGCCTCCTCGGCCTCCTCCTTGGCGGCGCGCAGGGCGTCGAGGTTGCGCCGCCGCTCCACGCCCAGGGCCAGCTGCTCGGCCACGGACAGCATGAGTTCCGTTTCCTTGCGGCCGAAGCGGCCCGGATCGGAGAAGTGCATGACGCCCATGACGCCGAGGACCTCCTGGCGCACGCGGATGGGCACGCCGAGGAGCACCTCGGGCTGCCGTCCGGGGCAGGACAGGCCGGTGAGGCGCATGCCCCGCCGGGTCACGAGCAGGGGATGGGCCGTGCGCAGGATCTCGACGAGCGCGTCGGCCTCGCGGTAATCGCCGATATTGTCCCGGGTCAGCGGGGGCAGTCGCCTGGACAGCCCGGTCACGGCCGGGGGAGGCGGCTGCACGGCGCTGACGAAGTGGACGAAATCCAGGCGGTCGCTTTCGCGGTCGGTCAGGGCGATGAAGAATTCCCGGGTGTCGATGGATTCGCCGAGGATGTTGCGGATGGTGCGGTAGAGGCTGTCCATGTCCTCTTCCGAGGCCACGGCGCTGGACACCCGGTAGAGGATGGAGGTGGTCTTCTCGCTGTCGCGCAGGTCCTCCACGGCGAGCCGGGTTTCGGTCATGTCCCGGACGTTGGCCACGACGCTCTGGGTGCCGTCCTCGTCGGTCCAGGGGGCGTAGCGCACGTTGAGGAAGCGGCGGCCGACGCCCGGCAGGACGGCCCACTGCTCGAAGGTGACGGTCTCCCCGGCCAGGCAGCGCGCCAGTCGGCCGGCGACGCGCTCGGCGTAGAATTCCTTGCCGAGGAAGTCGGCGATGTGCCGGCCGATGATGGCCGTGCGCGGCTGGCCGTAGGCGGCGGCGTAGGCGTCGTTGACGAACAGGTAGTGGCCGGACGCGTCGATGAGCGACACCATGTCCGTGGAGGCGGCGATGATGCGGGCGTAGCGGCGCAGGTACTGGCCGGCGCTGGCCATGTCCTGGAGGTCCTCCACGAAGGCTTCCTGGTACAGGAGCGCGCCGTTTTCGTCGGTCACGTCGCGCACGTCGCAGCGCACGGCGGCCGAGGAGCCGTCGCGCCGCCGGGCCATGGTCTCGAAGCCCTCCACGCGCCCCTGCGCCGCGAGCATTTGCCGCAACGTCTCGAACCGGGCCGGGTCGGCGTGGAGTCGGCGGCCGAAATCCCCGATGTCGCGGCGCAAGCGCTGGGGCGAGTCGTAGCCGAAAAGCGCGGCCAGGGCCGGATTGACGTCGAGGAGCGCGCCCGTGGGAGAGATGTGGCAGATGCCCGTGGGGCAGTGCTCGAAGGCCTCGCGGAAGCGGCGCTCCCGGGCGGACAGGGCCTCGTTTTCCCGGCGCAGCCGGTCCCGGGCCCGCTCCAGCCGGGCCGAACGCTCGCGCACCCGGCGGTCGATGCGCGCCGTCTCGTTGTGCATGATCCGCGTCAGGCGCACCCGTTCCGAGATGTCGGTCAGCACGCCGAGGGCCAGCCGGCTCCGGGCGTCGGCGTCGCGGAACATCTCGAGGACCAGCGCCCCCTGGCGGGTCTCGCCGTCCTGGCGCACGAAGCGCGCGGGCAGGACCACCCGGTCGCCCGGGGCCTTGAGCCCGTCCAGGGCCCGGGCCACGGCTGGGGCCTCGGCGGCGAAAAGCGCTTCCAGGAATCGGGCCGCCGGCTCCGGGCGGGGCTTGCCGGAAGCGCCGAGCAGGCGGCGCAACGACGGTGCGGCGCGGATCATGCCGGTTTCCGGGTGGTGCACGAACACCCCCAGCCGGGCGGCGGAGAGGCTTTCCGCGTGGAGGCAGCGGCCGGCTTCGGGTTCGCCGTCCTCGGCGAACAGGAACAACGAGGCCGGTTCCACGGCAAGGGCCTGGTGCAGGGCCTCAATGGAGGCAAGGGACGGGGCGGCCGCGCCGCGCTCGATCTTGTTGAGGTGTTCCAGGGACATGCCGGAACACTGGGCCAGGGCGGCCTGGGTCAGGCCGGCCAGACGGCGCACCTGGCGCAGCCTGTGGCCGAAGGCTGTGGCGAAATCGTTTTTCTTCATGGGGCCCCGGGACCGCCATCACATCCGCGAATGTATAAAAACACGTAACACCATTACGTGTAAAGGGCGTTTCCCGGTGTTTCCTTTGGTGCTAGTTTTGACATAACAGTATGATATTACGGTATTTTGATGGTCACTCCTGGATAAAAATCGCGATTGCCGATACGGTAACCCAAAATTACCCCAGGAGGTTCCCATGACCATCGTCCGCATGCTCGTTGTTGCCGCCCTCTTGACCTGCGCGCCCGTCTCGGCCATGGCCGGTCCCAAGGTGGAAGCTTCCTACGGCAACGGTCCCGACACGTTCTCCCTGGCCACCGGCAGTCCCGGCGAGCTGGGGCTGCTGGCCGTGCTCGGCGAGGCCTACTGCGCCAAGGCCGGCTGCCGGCTGGACTGGGTCAAGGCCGGCTCGGGCCAGTCCCTGGACATGCTCAAGTCCGGCGAGGTGGACATGATCATGGTCCACGCCCCGGCGGCCGAGAAAAAGGCCCTGGCCGAGGGCTGGGCCGGCTGCCCCACGCTCATCGGCTCCAACGAGTTCTTCATCGTCGGCCCGGCGGCCGATCCGGCCGGCATCGCCAAGGCCGCCACCGCCGCCGACGCCTACCGGGCCATCGCCGCCGCCCAGGCGAAGTTCTTCTCCCGGGGCGACAATTCCGGCACGCATAAAAAGGAAATGGACACCTGGAAGGACGCCGGCGTCGCGCCGGCCGGCGACTGGTACGTGGCGACCAAGGACTTCATGACCGCGACACTCAGGCGCGCCAACGACGAGGGCGGCTACTTCATGACCGACAGCAGCACCTGGGCCGCCGAGGGTAAGGGCCTGCCGCAGCTTACGGTGCTCTTTTCCGGCGACAAGAAGCTCGTCAACACCTACCATGCCCTGTGCGGCCAGAAGGACGGCAAGCCGGCCTCCAAGGCGGCCGTGGGGTTCATCGCCTTCGTGGCCTCGCCCGAGGGACAGGGGATCATCCGCGCCTTCGGCAGGGACAAGCACGGCGAGGCCTTGTACAACGACGCCGCCTACGCCAAGAAGTACGTGGACTGAGGCGGCCCGACCGGGCGCCGACGCGGGCGGCCGGGGCCGCGACACGGGAGGAGGGGGCGTTGTTCGATCTCACGGAGCTCAATTCCTACCGTGTCGCGGCCACGGCCGCCTGGTGTCTTTTCCCGCGCGACCTGGACGCGCTGCGCGCCGCCATGCGGCCGGCCCCCGGCCAGGTCGTGCATCTGCTCGGGCACGGCTGCAACGTGATCCTGGCCCGGAGCCATTACGACGCCTCGCACCGGTTCGTGTGCACGCGGGAGCTGGAAACGGGTCTCGACGTGGCCGGCGGCGAGGTGCGGGCCGGGGCCGGGGCGCGGCTGCGCGACCTGTGCCGCCTGGCCGCCCGGGCGGGGCTCGCCGGCCTGGAGCGCCTGTGGGACATTCCGGGCAGCGTCGGCGGCGCGGCGTTCATGAACGCCGGGGCCTACGGCGCGTCGTTTTACGACGTCGTGGCCGATGTCACGGTCTACGAGCCGGCGACGGACACGGTGCGCGCGCTTTCGCGCGAGGCCTGCCGCCCGGCCTATCGGCGCACGGTCTTCCAGGGCACGGACGCGGTGATCCTCGGGGCGCGCCTGCGGCTGCCGCCCGGCGACCCGTCGGCCATCCTGGCCGAGATGGGCCGCATCGGGAAGCTGCGCCGCTCCAGGCTCCCCTATGATTTCCCCAGCGCCGGCAGCGTCTTTCGCCGCCCCGAGGGCGCGCCCCCTGTGGGCGTCATCATGGAGGAGGCGGGCCTCAAGGGCTTTCGCATCGGCGGCGCGCAAATCTCCCCCCGCCACGCCGGCATCATCGTCAACGCCGGCGGCGCGACCGGCACGGATATCCTGGCCGTGGTGGAGGTCATGAAACAGGCGGCGCGGGAGCGGTATGGGGTGGAGCTGGTGTTGGAGCAGGTGGTGGTATGACGCTTGATTTTTATTAGTTAGCGCATTATTCGAAAGTCTTTCACTCTTCGCGGCAGCATTGCAGGGACACCTTTCTTTATGGGGAACCCGTGCCTATCACCTCTCGGTTGTTGTTGCCATATTTTCAAATTTCAAAAAAATAAAACAGAAGGGCGATTGGTTGCAAGTTTCAGTGCAAGGATGCCGATATGACATCTACTAAGCCTGATGAATGTCTGCAACTTGATACACATCGCGTAGTCAATGCTGTTATTACGCAGATTGGTTTTGTAGTTTTGTTTTATTTTTTTACGGAAGAGCTCTTTCAGTTGGAAAAAATGTATCCATTTAGCTATTCGTGGACGGAGTTTCTTATAAATTATCAAACTGGCTTCATTCGGAGAGGGCTTATTGGAGAAATATCTTATAGGACTGCATGGCTTGTCAATCCAAAATTGTTCTGGTTAACAATTACTTTTGGATGTAACCTCTTTATACTTCGCTGGTATATAGATATAGCGTGTTCGTTCAATTTTATTACTGTTTTATTTGCAATTTTTACGCCAACATTGATTATTTTTCCAGTCTATGCCCCTGAAGCCTTCGGGAGAAAAGACGTCCTTGTCCTATTTGCAACTCTTCTGATCACAAAGCATGCACTCGCAGTTCTGCAAAAAAAAGCGACACAACTGACAGTAAATGTAACATATGCGACGATATCGCTATTATATGTTATTATTTTTCTTACAAATGAAATATTATTATTCTTTATTCCATTGCAACTCTGTATCCTTGGTGTTGTATTTCGTCGAAAAAAACAAGGAAGAATTGCTATTGCTTGGTCAGTATTTATATGTACTATGATTTTGTTTGCAAGTTTTTATATATATAATGTCCAGACCTTTCCCGCTCGCGCACAAGATGTCTGTAGGTCGTGGCGGGCTGTTATCCCCTCTTTCCCGTGGGAGATATTGCGTTCGCAGAAAAACGCCTTTTATTATCTTGGGCTTGCGCCAAAAGACCTCGCCGCGCTTGTTTCTGAATTGGTGAAGTCCTCGCCAACAATGGGAATGTACCTTGAAGCCATCCTTCTGGCCTATGTCCCCGTTGTTTATCTTGTTATAAAATACAAGAAGACATTGTGCCGTGCCGGAAATGAGAGAATTATATTAGAAAATATAGTGTCATTCTTTGCTTTAATAATACCATATGCCCTATTTTTATCTGGACAAGACTACGGACGGTGGATTTACTTAATTACATTTCATTGGTTTGTGTTTGCAATGTTTATTATTTCAGTAAGAAACTACGTAATAAAGTCGTCCTTCGTCATTGAGGACGATTTCGCAAACTACACGCAGTATTACAACAAACATCAAAACAAAGCTGTCCTTTACCTGCTTCTCCTTGTTATCTATTTTACTTTCTGGCGCCTCACGCACTGGGTGCCGCCTGGTGCTTGCCCACTCAGCGGAGTTATACTCAGTGTGCAAAAAATATTTATTTTCTAGAGACATCATGTCAATGAGACGCAATAAACCACTTGATCAAAGAGCAGAAGGCTCGCTCTGACGGTACCATAGCTCCACAATTGCCATGGCTCCGTCGTGGTTCAGCAAACGACAGAAGCCAGAGCGAATTTGGTGTCCCACTCCCCCCACGCCTTGCGCGCCCTCTCCGGATACGCCAGCTTCCGGTTCGCCTTCCGCATGCGCTCCTCCAACGGAGGCGTCAGGCCGAAGTTGACGTTGCTCGGCTGGAACTTCTTGGCCGGGGTGCGCAGGTGGTTAAGCAGCGCGCCGAGCGCCGTCACCTGCGGGGGCGGCGAAAGCTCCACGCCCCGGGCGAGGCGCGCGCCGAGCTGCACCCCGAGCCACAGGCCGCAGGCCGCCGACTCCACGTAGCCCTCCACGCCCGTGATCTGGCCGGCCAGATACACGCCCGGACGGGCAAGAAGCTCCAGGCGGTCGCTTAGCACCTTGGGCGCGTTGACGAAGGTGTTGCGGTGGATGCTGCCCAGGCGCGTGAACTCCGCCGCGTGCAGGGCCGGGATCATCCGAAACACCCGCTCCTGCTCGCCGTAGGCCAGCTTGGTCTGGAAACCCACCAGGTTCAGGGTTGAACGCGCGGCGTTTTCCGGGCGCAACTGCACCACGGCGTAGGGCCGCCGGCCCGTGCGCGGATCGGTCAGGCCCACGGGCTTCATGGGGCCGAAGGCCAGCGTGCGCTCGCCGCGCTCGGCCATGGCCTCGATGGGCAGGCAGCCCTCGAAATGCAGCTCCTGCTCGAACTCGCGGCTGGGCACCTTGCGCGCCGTGAGCAACTCCGCCACGAACGCCTTGTACTGCGCCTCGTCCAGGGGGCAATTAAGGTAGTCGCCCTCGCCCTCCTGCCAGCGCGACGCCCAGAAGGCCTGCGCCATGTCCACGGAATCCGTGGTCACGATGGGCGCGATGGCGTCGTAGAAATACAGGCTCTCCCCGCCCACCGCCTCGCGCAGGCTCGACGCCAGCCGGTCGCTGGCCAGCGGCCCGGCTGCCACGACCACGGCCTCGAACCCGGCCAGGGCCGGATCGGACAGCCCCATGATCTCGCGGCGCACGAGCGTGACGAGGGGCTCGGCCTCGATGCGCGCCGTCATGGCGGCGGAAAAAAGCTCGCGGTCCACGGCCAGCGCCTTGCCCGCCGGCACGGCCGCCTCCCGGGCCGCGGCGATGACAGCGCTGCCGAGCTCGGCCATCTCGACCTTGAGCAGCCCCACCGCCGTGACCGGCTCGTCGGAGCGCAGCGAGTTGGAACAGACCAGCTCGGCCAGCCCGGGACTGACATGGGCCGGGGAGTAGAGCGCCGGCTTGCACTCGAAGAGCGTGGAGGCCACGCCCGCCCGGGCCAGGGCCAAGGCGCACTCGCACCCGGCCAATCCGCCGCCGATGATCGCTATGGACATGATGAGGACTCCGGGAATGCGGGGAGGGAACCCCCTTTGAAAAGGGGGTTCCCTCCCCGCGCCCCTCCTTCCCCGAAACTTTTCAATGGGGGGTCAGGGGAGTTTATGCGTTTTGGCCGGCGTCGGGTTCACGACGTGCCGGTTCTGGCTGTTCCAGAGGTCGCGGTAGACCGCGCAGCGGGCCAGCAGCTCGCCGTGGGTTCCATAATCGGCCACGCGGCCGGCGTCGAGCACCAGGATGGCGTCCGCGCCGGCCAGCATGGACAGGCGGTGGCTGATGACGATGGTGGTGCGCTCCCGGCCGATGCGCGCCATGTTGTCCTGCACGATGGCTTCGGATTCCGCGTCCAGGGCGCTGGTCGCCTCGTCCAGGATCAGGATGCGCGGGTTGGTCAGCAGCGCCCGGGCGATGGCCAGGCGCTGGCGCTGGCCGCCGGACAGGTTGGAGCCGTTTTCCTCCAGCTCCGTGTCGTAGCCGCGCGGCAGCCGCCGGATGAATTCCTCGGCCCCGGACAGCCGCGCCGCCCAGACCACCTCGTCCATGGACGCGCCCGGCCGGGCCATGCTGATGTTCTCCCGCACCGTGCCGGAAAAAAGGAAGCTGTCCTGGAGCACCACCCCGATCTGGCGGCGCACGTGGGCCATGTCGCACTCGCGCATGTCGTGGCCGTCCAGGCGCAGGCTGCCTTCGCTGGGGACGTAAAGCCCCTGGATGAGCCGGGCCAGCGTGGATTTGCCCGAGCCGCTACGGCCGGCCACGCCGATCATCTTCCCGGCCGGAAAGCGGATCGTCACCCCGGACAGCGCGGCCGGCGAGGCGGCGTCCGGGGCATAGCGGAAGGTTATCGCATCGAAGACGACCTCGCCGGCCAGGCGCGGCCGCACGCCCTCGCCCGTGCCGGCCCGCTCCGGCGGCTCGTTCATGATGGCGGCCAGCATTTTCACGGCCAGCCCTTTCTCCTGGTACTCCTGCACCAGGGAGACGATCTGCACCAAGGGCTGGGTCACCCGGCCGGCCAGCATCTGGAAGGCGATGAGCGCGCCGACCGTGAGCCCGCCGTCGAAGACGAGGTACACGCCGATCCAGGGGATGCACAGGGTCATGACCTTTTCCAGGAATCCCACCGCCGCCGAGGCCGCGTTGCCGATGCGCCCCACGCCGAAGCGCAGGGACACGGCCCGGGCGGCGGCGTCCTCGAAGCCCCGCCGGCGCGACGGTTCGAGGGAGAGCGCCTTGACCGTCTCCATGCCCCGGATGGTCTCCACGAGATAGGACTGCCGCTGGCCCTCGGCCTTGTACAGGGCCAGGAGCCGGCCGCGCAGCACCGGCACGATCACGGCCAGAAAGACGCCGAGCCCGACGCTGAGTCCCAGGACCAGGAAGGTCAGGGGCACGCTGTAGAAGAACAGCACCGGGATGAAGACCACCAGCGCCAGGCCGTCGAGGAGGGTGAAGAAGAGCTTGCCGCTTAAAAATTCCCGGATCTTGTCGGCCTGCTGCATGTGCTGGATGAGCACGCCCACCCGGCTTTGGCCGAAAAACCGCAGCGGCAGGGAGGTGAGCCTGGCGAAGGTGCGCCCGGCCACGCGCATGTCGATGCGCGAGGCGGCGTGCAGCACCAGGATGCCCCGCAGGTAGGTGAAGCCGGCCTCGAAGGCCAGGGCGGCCAGCATGCCGCAACTGAGGACCTGCAAGGTGGAAAGCCCCTTGTGGGTGAGCACCTTGTCGATGACGATCTGGAAGTAGATCGGCATGGCCAGGGCCAGCACGTAGAGCATGACCGCGGCCACGGCCGCGTCGACGAATTCCTTGCGGTGGCGCAGGATCTCCGGGACGAACCAGCGCAGGCCGAAGGGCTGGTTCTCGTCGGTGAGTTTGTAGGCCCGGCGCAAAAGGATGGCCCGGCCGTCCCAGTCCTTGGCCAAGGCCGACAGGGGCAGGGTCTCCCGCGCGGGCGGCAGGCGGGCGGGATCGACCACGTCCACGCTGGTCCCGTCCCCGTCCTGGCGGCAGCCGGCCAGGATGGCGGCCTCGCCGTCGCGGCGCAGGATCAGCACCGGATACGCGCCGCCAAGCGCCAGCAGGTCGTCCGGGGAAAGGGTGCGCATCTCGGCCTTGAGCCCTTCCTTGACGGCCATGGCCGCCAGTTCCTCGGGCGCGGGCTCGCGGCCGTCGCAGCCGTGGGCGTGGGCCAGGGCGTCGTGGGAAAGGGGCAGGCCGTGGTGGCGGCCGATCATGGCCAGGGCGCGAAGCCCCGAACGGGTGAGGCTCGGCTGGGCCAGGAGCACGTCCCCGGCATGGCTTCGGGCGAAGCTCTCCTCGTCCACCTCGAAGGAGCCGGGCGTCGCGGCCAGGGGGTCGCCGACGCGCACGCGCAGGCCGTCCGCGTCCTCGCGCACGCCGAGCACCACCACGCTGTTGCCGTTGGAGAGCCGGGCGATGAGGGGAAAACGGCCGCTTGCCGCCATGTCCCGGACGTCCAGGACGGCGGGCGTGGCGCGCAGGCCGAGGGAGGCGGCCATGGCGAGCAGCGTGTCGGCGTCGGGTTCGCCGCCGGCCAGGCCGAAGCGGTCGGCCAGCGAGGCGACGTCGCAGGGCAGGCCGTGGGCCTCGGCCACGGCCTTGAGGCAGGTCAGGGCCGTGGACATGGCGCGCCCCTGTCGAACCCTTCCGGGGCGTGGGATGCAATTCCCGGAAATTTCTCCATGTTTACCTGCCTGGCTGGGGATTTTCCGCTTTCTGGATTAGGGCAAATCCCCCGGCCGGGCAAGCCGGACGCCTTGCCCTTTGTCAACGGGAAGCGTAGAAAATGGAGCGTCGCCAACTTCCTACCGGAGCACATGTCATGAACGTGCTGATCGTCTACTATTCGTTGTACGGCCATGTGGCCGCCATGGCCCAGGCCGTGGCCGAGGGCGTGCATCAGGTGCCGGGCGTGACCGCGACGCTGCGCCGCGTTCCGGAGACGCTTCCGGCCGAGGTCATCGAAAAAATGCATGCGGCCGAGGCGCAAAAGACCTTGTCCACGGTGCCGGTGTGCACCCTGGAGGAGCTTGAAGACGCCGACGCCATCATCTTCGGCACGCCCACCCGGTTCGGCAACATGTGCGGCCAGATGCGCCAGTTCCTCGACGCCACCGGCCAGATCTGGATGCGCGGCGGGCTCGTCGGCAAGCCCGGGGGCGTGTTCTGCTCCACGGCCACCCAGCACGGCGGCCAGGAAACCACGCTCATGTCCTTTATCCAGACTCTGCTCCACCAGGGCATGGTCGTGGTCGGCCTGCCTTACGCCTACGCCCCCCAGATGCGCATCGACGAGATCACCGGAGGCACGCCCTACGGCGCGACCACCATCGCCGGCGGCGACGGCTCGCGCATGCCGACCGAAAGCGAACTCGAAGGCGCGCGCTTCCAGGGTCGCCACATCGCCGAGATCACGAAAAAACTGCGCGGCTAGCCCCAAGCCGCCGCCCTACGCCATCCCCCCATCGGGGAGGTCCAGGAGGGGATCATCCCCTCCTGGCCGCCGGAGGCGTTCGCCTTTCCTCTCCCCTCTCACTGCACGCCCGAGGCCGTGATGCGTCCGTCGAGCACGAGTGTCAGCGGCGAGTGGGCCTTGATCCAGGCCGCGGCCAGCTCCGAGGCGGGATCGCCGTCCCCCTCCACGTCCCTGGCCTTTTTGCCGAAGGTCTCGTAGCCGTCCCCGCCCCGGAACATGAAGTCCGTGAGCGCCAGCCGGTAGTCGGCCTGGGGGTCGAGCAGGGCGAAGCGGCCCGAGGCGTCGGCCACCTCCACCGAGGTCACACGCTTGCCCACGGGCCGCGAGAGGTCGTAGGCGAAGCGGATGCCCGCCACCTGGGGAAACCGGCCGCTGCCCTCGTGCAGGCCCACGGCCGAGACGCCGTGTTCGAGCACCGTCTGCAGGTCGGCCCCGGAAAGGGTCGCCACCACCAGGGTGTTGGGGAAGGGGTAGGCCGTGAGCACGTCGCCCAGGGTGACGTCCCCGGGCGCGATGCCGGCCCGCACGCCCCCGCCGTTGTAGAGGCCGGCCACCGCCCCCAGCCGGCGGCCGCCGGCCAGCAGGGCCTCGGCCATGAGGTCGCCGCCGGCGCATTCCTCCTGGCGGCACATGGCCGCGCCCACGGCCTCCTCGGCCCGGCCCACCACCGTTTTGCGGTAGGCGGCCAGGGGCGCGGCGAAGCGTTCCACCTCGGCCAGGGTGGCCGGGTCCTCGGGCATGGCCGCGGAAAGCGCCACCGGGTTGCCCTCGGCCCTGGCCACGTGGCCGGAGGCGTCGAAATCCACGTGCAGCACGCCGAGATACCGGCCCCAGTAGCCGGCCGTGACGATGTACGTCTTGCCGCCGTCCGGGCCGTCCACCACCAGCGGGCAGGGCCCCACGGCCTCGGGGTAGCCGTTGCCTAAAAGCACATGGCTGTGCCCGCCGACGATGACGTCGATACCGGGCACGGAGGCGGCCAGCTTCTTGTCGCCGCCGAGGCCGGCGTGGCTGACGACGATGACGATATCTACGCCCTGGGCCGTCAGCGACTCCACGGCTTTTCTCAGCGACGGCAGGAAGGCCGGGAAGCCGACGTTGGGCCCGGGGCTGGAGATGCGGTCGGCCTTGGGCTGGGTCGCGCCCACGATGCCCACCTTGCGGCCGTTTATTTCCCGAACGATGTACGGCGCGACAAGGCCCTTGAGTTCCGGGGAATGGTCCACGTCCACATTGGCCGCCAGCAGCGGAAACTTGATGGACCGAATAAAATTCGCCAGAGTGCCCGGGCCGTCGTCGAACTCATGGTTGCCCAGGGCCATGGCGTCGTAACCCAGGCGGTTCATGAAGAAGGCGCAGGCCTCGCCCTTGTACTTGGTGAAAAAAAGCGTGCCCTGGAACTGGTCCCCGGCGTCCAGCAGCAGGAAATCGCCGCCCCGGGCGCGCTCCCGGGCCACGGCCGTGGCCAGCCGGGCCGCGCCGCCCAGGCACTTGCCGGCAGCTTCCTTTTCCTTGGAGCACAAGGCCCCGAGCTCGTCGAAGGAGGCCCGATGGGCGTGGAGGTCGTTGGTGTGCAGGATGGTCAGGGAGAAATCCCCGCCGGCCAGGGCCGTCCCCGCCGCCAGGAGCACCAGGAGGAGCGTCGCCGCAAGCTGTCGTAACCGCGCCATGTTCTTGCCTTCCGTGTTTTTGCGTCCATTGGCGGACCGAACCGAAGAAACCCCTTGACAACCGCAGCTGAATCGAATTTTTAACTCAACATCAGGAGAAAAAAAGAATGATCGACGAAATCGACCGTCGTATTCTGATGATCCTTCAGGACAACGCCCGCACCTCCAACGCCGACATCGCCCGGGCCGTGTCCATGGCCCCCTCGGCCGTGCTCGAGCGCGTGCGCAAGCTCGAACGCAAGGGCGTCATCACGGGCTACGAGGCCCGCATCGACCCGTCGGCCGTGGAACTTGACCTCACGGCCTTCACCTTCGTCAAGACCGAGGAACCCGTGGGCGCCATCGACACCGGGGAGCAGCTGGCTTCCGTGCCGGGCGTCCAGGAAGTGCACTACGTGGCCGGCTCGGCCGCCTACCTCATCAAGGTGCGCGTGCCCGACACCCGGTCCCTGGCCGAACTGCTCAAGGTCATCGGGCGGCTTTCCACCGTGCGCGACACCAATACCACGGTGGTGCTGCAAACCGTCAAGGAAACTGGGGCCCTGCCCCTCGGCGTTTCACCAGAACCCGGAGAGGAAAAATGAATCAGGCGCTCGACGAGGCCATCCGCCAGCGGGGCAAGGCCTTCTTCGCCAGCATCCGCGGCGAGTCCCCGTCCATTTTCAACAAGGGCTTCTGGACCGGCAAGGTCATGGACTGGGCCATGCAGAACGAGGCCTTCAAGGTCCAGCTGTTTCGGTTCGTGGACGTGTTGCCCTACCTGACCACCTCCGACAACCTGTCGCGCCACATCGAGGAGTACTTCACCGGCGGCGACGCCGGCGACATCCCGGCCGTGCTCAAGTGGGGCGCGGAGAAATCCGGCATGTTCGGGGGCGTGGCCGCCAAGCTCATGGGCAAGGCCATCCGCTCCAACATCGAGGGCATGGCGCGGCAGTTCATCGTGGGCGAGCAGACCAAGGAAGCTGTCAAAAATTTAAGCAAAATCCGCAAGGACGGCTTCGCCTTCACCGTGGACCTGCTCGGCGAGGCCACGGTGTCCGAGATCGAGTCCGACGCCTACCGCGACGGCTACCTGGAAGTCCTTGGCGCCATCGAGGCCGAGCAAAAGTCCTGGAAGCCCTTCGGCGCGGGCGAGGGCGGCCTCGACTGGGGCAGCGCGCCCAGGGTCAACGCCTCCATCAAGCCCTCGGCCCTCTTCTCCCAGGCCAGGCCCATGGATTTCGAGGGTTCCGTCGAAGGCATCCTCGCGCGCATGCGCCCGGTCTACCGCAAGATCAGGGCCATGGGCGGGGCGCTTTGCATCGACATGGAGCAGCTCAAGTACAAGGACATCACCATCGAGCTGTTCAAGCGCTTGCGCAGCG
>NZ_JARKOZ010000096.1 GCF_029978005.1 Solidesulfovibrio sp.
CCGTGGGCCACATTCCGGTGGCCTCGCTCACCCTGCTTCTGGGCGTGGACCGCTTCATGTCCGAGGCCCGGGCCATCACCAACATGATCGGCAACGGCATCGCCACCATCGTGGTGGCCAAGTGGGAGAACGCCCTGGACGAGGGCAAGCTCCAGCGCGCCTTGTCGGGAAGCCTCGGCGACGAGTACGCCGGCGACCCCGAGAACATGCTGGCCGAGGCCCGGTCCGCGGCGCACGGCGCGGTCCGTCGGTGAGAGCGGCCGGGCGGACGCCCGAGCGTCCGGGTGCGCGGTGGCGGCGTGCCCGGACGCGTCGTTATGAAATCTCTTCGCGCTCGGGCGGACCGGCCGGCCGGCCGTCGGCCAGGCGCAGCGAGAAGCGCGTCCCGAAGCCCAGGCTGTTGTCGATGTAGCGGATGCGCTCGGGAACGAAGACGTGGGCCGAGACCTTGGCCAGCTTGCCGGCCGTTTCGCCCGGGGCGGTCAGCAGGTCTTTGACGAAGGGGAACTTGGCCAGGTAGGCGGCCGTGGCCGCGGCCTTGGCGGCGAGGCCCGTGACGGGGCCGGCCCGGCCTTCCATCTGCAGGCCCCGGATGTCGCGCCAGGAGGACGCCTGCGGGTGGACCGTGGCGGCGCAGGCCGGCGCGGCGGCCAGGTTGCGGCAGTGGCGCGAGGCCGGCGAGGAGAAAAAGACCAGTTCCCAGCCGTGGGGGGCGAAATAGACGTCCGTGGCCCAGGGCGCGCCGTCCGGGCCGGGGGCGCACGTGGCCAGGGTCATGGCCGGGACCGCGTCCAGGAGCTCCCTCGCGGCCCGCGCGAAGGCCTCAAGCTCCATGTCCGCCCCAGCGCCGGAAGAGCTGGTGGGGGATGTCGAACTGGTCGAGCACCTTGCCCACGGTCTGGTCCACCACGTCCATGATGGTCTGCGGGGCGTGGTAGAAGGACGGGGCCGGCGGCAGGATGACCGCACCCATTTCGGCCAGGGCGGTCATGTGGCGCAGATGCCCCAGGTGCAACGGCGTCTCGCGCGGCACGACCACGAGCCTGCGCCGCTCCTTGAGGGTCACGTCCGCGGCGCGCGAAAGCAGGTTGTCGCCGAGCGACAGGGCGATCTGGGCCAGACTCTTCATGGAGCAGGGGACCACGGCCATGCCGCACACGCGGAAGGAACCGCTGGAGACCGGGGCGGCCAGATCGGCGTGGTCGTGGACCACGTCGGCCAGGGCCGCGACCTCCTCGGCCGTGCGGTCGGTCTCGAACCCGAGCGTTACCACAGCGCCCTTGGACAGGATCAGGTGGGTCTCCACGTCCGGGACGGAACGCAGGACCTCGAGCAGGCGGACGCCGTAGACGACGCCGCTGGCCCCGGAAATGCCGACGACAAGGCGTTTCATGGAAGCGCTCCTTCCTTTGACGTCCGGGCCCAGGGACGGGACGTCGGCGACGGTCCGGCCTTATCCCACAGTTTCCGGGCTTGTTCCACGATTTCCTCGGTCGGCGGGGCGACTGGCGGCAGGGCCGCGGACAGAGCGGCGTCCGGGATGCGGCTCATCATGGGTGGGGCACCGTCGAGAACGGCGCGGCGAGATCTTCCCCGCCACGCGGGGCGAGGAGCGGCCATCCTCCCTGTCAACCGCCCGGGCGGTTCGCCGTCGGGGGCGGGCTTAGATGCAGTAGGACATGCCCTCGCCGGCGAGCATGTGCTGTTCGCGCTCCACCAGGTCCTTGAGGGTCTTGGTGTCGTAGACGCGCTCCAGGGCCTGGCGCGCCTCGTCCCACAGGCCGATGAACACGCAGCTGCCCTTGAGGGTGCAGTCGAAATGCGGCTTTTCCAGTTGGCAGTCCACGGGGTTGATGGGGCCGTCGATGAAGCGGATGAGCTCCCCCACGGTGATGCCCGAGGCCGAGCGGCTGAGGAAGAAGCCGCCCTCCTTGCCGCGCTGGGAGTCCACGAACCCGCCCTGGCGCAACTGGTGCAGGATCACTTCCAGGAAGCGCTTGGGAATGGCCTGGTTGGCGGCGATGTCCGCCGCCCGGACCACGCCCCGGCCCTCGTGTTTGGCCAGCTCGAACAGCGCCCGCAAGGCGTACTGGCATTTTTGGGTCACCCACATGGCGGACGCTCCCGTTACGCCCTGGCCACGGCGTCGCCCGGCCGGACGGTCCCGCCGGACAGCACTCGGGCGAAGATGCCCTCCTTGGGCATGACGCACGAGCCCACGGCCCGCATGATGGCGCAGCCGGAGCCGTGGCACTCCTTGCCGATCTGCGTGACCTCGAGCACGGCGCTCTCACCCACGGCGATGCGGTCGCCCGGGGCGAGCTCCAGTTCGTTGAGGCCGGCCACGGTCAGGTTCTCGGCGAAATCCCCGGGAATGATGGTGGGCAGCTTCTCCTGCATGCGCCGCACGCCCTCCAGGGCGAGCAGGCTGACCTGCCGGCCGGAGCCGGCGTGGGCGTCGCCCTCGGCCCCGAAATCCGCCTGCAGGGTCACGGATTCCACCGCGATCTTCTTCTCGCCCTTGCGTTTGCTGACGCACACGGCATGCACCACGGCCATGGCTGCCTCCTTGGCGATCGTTCGGACAGGATATTGACCATAAAAACGATCGGACAGATGAATTATTAAGGACCGGGGGGAGAGGTGTCAAGGCGGCCGGCCTGCCCGCCGGCCGTCAGGGCCCGGTCCAGGTCCGCCTGGAGGTCGGCCGCCGACTCCAGGCCCACGGACAGGCGCACCAGGGCGTCGGAGATGCCGCGCGCCGCCCGTTCGGCCGGAGGCATGGCCGCGTGGGACATGGTCGCCGGATACGACAGGATGGATTCCACCCCGCCCAGGCTCACGGCGAGCTTGATCAGGCGCAGCCCGCGCATGAAGGCCCTGGCCGCCTCGGGATTGTGCAGCTCGAAGCTCAGCACCGCCCCTGGGCCGTCGGCCTGGCGGGCCTGGACGTCGTGGCCGGGATGGTCGGGCAGGCCCGGGTAGTGGACCCGGGCCACCTCGGGCCGGGCGGCCAGCCAGTGGGCCAGGACGGCGGCCGTGGCCTGCTCGGCCCCCAGGCGCACGGCCAGGGTGCGCATGCCGCGAAGGAGCAGCCACGAGTCCTGGGGGGAGAGCACCGCGCCGAAGGCGTTCTGGATGCCGGCCAGCCGGCGGCCCGTCGCGGCGTCGGCCGTGACCGCCAGTCCCGCCACCAGGTCGCTGTGGCCGCCGAGGAATTTGGTGGCGCTGTGCAGGACGATGTCGAAGCCGAGGGGAATCGGGCGTTGCAGCAACGGCGTCATGAAGGTGTTGTCGATGATGGAGACGAGCCCCCGCTCCCGGGCCAGGGCGGCCAGCCCGGCCAGGTCGGCCACGGCCAGGAGCGGATTGGACGGGCTTTCCACGTACAGGGCCTTGGTGTCGGCGGTGACGGCTCCTTTCACGGCGTCGAGGTCCGTGATGTCCACGAAGGAGGTCGCAAGCCCCCAGCGGGCGAAGAGCGTGGTCAGTACGCGGTAGGCCCCGCCGTAGAGGTCGCGGCAGGCCACGATGTGGTCGCCCGGGGAAAAAAGGAGGAGCGTGGAGGCGATGGCGGCCATGCCCGAGGCGAAGGCCAGGCCCCGCGCCCCGCCTTCCAGGGCGGCGATGGATTCTTCCAGGGCGGCCCGGGTGGGGTTGCCGCTGCGGGAATAGTCGTAGGGGCCGAAGCGCTCGGGATCGGCCTGGGCGTAAGTGGAGCTCAGGTGGATGGGCGGGGCGAGGTCGCCGAAGCCGTCCTCGGGATTCTCGCCGCCGTGGACGAGCAGGGTGGTCAGGTCCATGAGGGGCCGCCTTTCAGGGTAGGGGGTTGCGGGGTCACAGCACGGCCTCCAGGTCGGCGATGAGGTCGGCCGGGTCCTCCAGGCCGATGGACAGGCGCAGCAGGCCGTCGGTGACGCCGAGCCGGGCGCGCCTTTCGGGTTCGATGTCGGCGTGGGTCTGCACCGCCGGCAGGGTGACGAGGGATTCCACGCCGCCGAGGCTCTCGGCGAAAAGGAAAAGCCGCACCCCGGACAGGATGGCCTCCACCCGCGACGGGTCGGCCAGCTCGAAGGAGACCATGGCCCCGAAGCCCGTGGCCTGGAGCGTCTGCCGGTCGTGGCCGGGATGGCTCGCCAGGCCGGGGTAGTGGACCCTGGACACGGCCGGATGGCCGCAGAGGTAGGCGGCCACGTCCAGGGCGCTGGCCTGCTGGCGGCGCAGGCGCACGCCCAGGGTCTTGAGCCCGCGCAGAAGCAGCCAGCAGTCCTGCGGGCCGGGCACGGCCCCGGCCGCGTTCTGGAAAAAGGCCAGCCTCTCGGCCACGGCCGGATCCCGGACCACCATGGCCCCGGCCACCACGTCGTTGTGGCCGCCGAGGTACTTGGAGGCGCTGTAGACCGCGACGTCGGCCCCCAGGGCCAGGGGCCGCTGGAGCAGCGGGGTCATGAAGGTGTTGTCCACGACGAAAAGCGCCCCGTGGGCCCGGGCCAGGCGGCTAAGCGCCCGCAGGTCCGCCACCTTGAGCAGGGGGTTGGTCGGGCTTTCGACGAGCAGTGCCTTCGCCCCGGCGGCCAGCGCCGCCTCCACGGCCGCCGTGTCGGACGTGTCCACGTACATGGCCTCGACGCCCATCGGCCGGCAGACGCGCTCGAAGAGCCGGTAGGTGCCGCCGTAGAGGTCCTCGGTGACCACGATGCGTTCGCCCGGGGCGAAGAGCTTCGTCAGGCAGTCCAGGGCGGCCATGCCCGAGGCGAAGCACAGGCCCCGGCAGCCGCCGTCGGCCGTGGCCAGCGTCTCCTCCAGCGCCGCCCGGGTGGGGTTGCCCGTGCGCGAATAGTCGTAGCCCGTGGACCGGCCGAGCCCGGGGTGGCGGAAGGTGGCGGTCTGATAGATGGGCATGGTCGTGGCCCCGGTGCGGTCGTCCCAGCGCGAGCCGCATTGGGCGAGGTAGCTTTCCAGCTGCATGGCCTGCCTCCCGTGTCTTGTGCCTGCGCCCGCATGGGCGCGATAAATCATCATCAAATCGGTAGAGTCAATGTAGAAGAGGGGCCGGGCCGGGTCAACCCGCCGACTCGGGCCGACGGCGCAACTGTGCGGCATGCTGGCGATTTATATAATATATTTTTTTGATCGATTTTATGAGGAATATGGCGTAGCCATGGGGCCATGGCCCGGACGGCCGCCCGCGCGCGGCGCACGGACGGGAGAAAACGGGGGGGAGAACGCCATGATCCGAGACTGGACCAGGGAAGCGGTGCTGGGGCTTTTGCGCCGGCGCACCGGGGAGGCCAGGCAGGCCCTGTACGACCAGGCCGACGCCGTGCGGCGGAAGAACATGGGCGACGAGGTCTACCTGCGCGGCATCGTCGAATTTTCCAACCAATGCGTGAACGACTGCCTCTATTGCGGCATCCGGGCCTCCAACGACCGGGTGGCCCGCTACCGCCTGGCCGACGAGGAGATATTGGACGTGGCCCGGCGCATGTGGGGCTTCGGCCAGACCACGGTGGTGCTGCAATCCGGCGAGGTCCCCTCGCGGGAGGGGGACGCGGCCCTGGGGCGGCTCATCGCCCGGATCAAGGCCGAGACCCCGCTGGCCGTGACCGTGTCCGTGGGCAACCGGCCGCGCGAGGTCTACGCCGCCTGGCGGGAAAGCGGCATGGACCGCTACCTGCTGCGCTTCGAGACGAGCGACCCGGCCCTTTTCGCCCGGCTGCACCCGGACTGCTCCTTCAAGGAACGGCTGCGCTGCCTGGACGACCTGCGCTCCCTCGGCGTGCAGGTCGGCAGCGGCTTCATGATCGGCCTGCCCGGGGAAAGCCTCGGCGTCCTGGCCGACGACATCCTGCTGTGCCGCGACCTCGGCCTGGACATGATCGGCATCGGCCCGTTTTTGCCCCATCCGGACACGCCGCTTGGCGGCGCGCAAAACGCCCACGCCGCCGACCCGGACATGCACTTCGTGGCCCTGGCCGCGCTGCGCCTGGCCAACCCCGACGCCCACATCCCGGCCACCACGGCCTACGACGCGCTCTTTCCGGGCACGGGCCGCAACCTGGCCCTGACGCGCGGGGCCAACGTCTTCATGCCGAGCGCCACGCCCGGGCCGCGCCGCAAGGACTACCTGCTCTATCCGGACAAGCCCTGCGTGGACGAGACCGGCGACATGTGCGCCCGTTGCGTCGTGGGCCGCCTGACGGTCCTTGGTCGCACGGTCGGCATCGGCCCGGGGCATTCCCGCCGGGGCCTGTCCAAAACATCCAACCGCGAGGAAGCGCTGCCATGAGCGAACACGCCCGAAAAACCGGCCTCGGCACCCTGGCCCTGCACGCGGGCCAGGAGGACGACCCCACCACCCACGCCCGGGCCGTGCCCATCTACGCCACGGCCTCCTACAACTTCACCGACGCCGAGCACGCCGCGAGCCTGTTCGGGCTCAAGTCCTTCGGCAACATCTATTCGCGCCTGACCAACCCCACCAACGAGGTGCTGGAAAAGCGCCTGGCCGCCCTGGAAGGCGGCGTGGGGGCCCTGGCCCTGGCCAGCGGCCAGGCCGCCATCACCGCCGCCGTCCTGACCATCACCCACGCCGGCCAGAACTTCATCGCCTCCAAGAACCTCTACGGCGGCACCTGGACGCTTTTCACCCAGACCCTGCGCAACCTCGGCGTGACCGTGCGCCTTTTCGACCCCGCCCGGCCCGGGGACATCCGCGAGCTGGCCGACGCCGACACCCGCTGCGTCTACATCGAGAGCCTGGGCAACCCGCGAAACGACGTGCCGGATTTCGAGCGCCTCGCGGCAATAGCCCACGAGCTCGGCCTGCCGCTGATCGTGGACAACACGGTCACGCCGCTTCTGCTGCGGCCCTTCGAGCACGGCGCGGACATCGTGGTCTATTCCGCCACCAAGTTCCTGGGCGGCCACGGGGTGCACATCGGCGGGGCCGTGGTGGACAGCGGCAATTTCCCCTGGGCGGACAACCCGGACAAATGGCCGGAGCTGGCCCGGCCGGACCCGTCCTACCACGGCATGGTCTTCACCGACGCCCTGGCGCCCCTCGGCAACCTGGCCTACGTCGTCCACATCCGCACCCATTGGCTGCGCGACACCGGGGCCTGCATGAGCCCCTTCGCCGCCTTTCTCTTCCTGCTCGGCATCGAGACCCTGCACCTGCGCATGCCGCGCCATTGCGCCAACGCCCTGGCCGTAGCCCGCTTCCTGGCCGACCATCCCGCCGTGACCTGGGTCAACTACCCGGGCCTTCCCGGCCACCCCGACCATGCCCTGGCCGAGCGCTACCTGCCGGACGGGGCCGGGGCCATCGTCGGCTTCGGCGTCAAGGGCGGCAGGGAAGCGGGCGTGCGGCTCATCGACAACGTCAAGCTGGCCAGCCACCTGGCCAACATCGGCGACGCCAAGACCCTCATCATCCACCCGGCCTCCACCACCCACCAGCAGCTGACCGAAGACGAACAGCGCGCCACGGGCGTGACGCCCGAATACGTGCGCTTGAGCGTCGGCGTCGAGGACGTGGCCGACATCGTCGCCGACCTCGACCAGGCCCTTCGCGCGGCCGTGGGGTAGCAGGGATAGAGGGGGGAACGCCTCCGGCGGCCAGAGGGGGCGTTGCCCCCTCTGGACTCCCCTACCGGGGGGGATCATCCCCCCCGGGCCCCCCGGGTGGGGGCGATGAAGGAAGGCGTTTTGCTTCAGTGCGATGCGGGTCTTCCTTGCAGGCGATGCGCCAGGGTTCGGCTTGTTCGGGGGCGAGGGGAGAGAAGTCGGCCAGGGTCCGGCTGAGGGATTCGCCCGGGCGCGTGAGCGAAAGGCGCGTCACGCTCTTGCCGTAGCCCGCGACGAGTCCGGCCGCCGCGCGCACGGCCGCCTCCGTGCCCGGCCGGCAAAGCCCGGTCGGGCCCGAGCCCTCGGCAGGCACGAGCAGGGCGTCGCCGGGCCGGGCCAGACCGGCGATGGCCCGGTTGTCCTTCTCGTTGCGGCCGATCACCACCCGCTCCCCGTCCGGGAGCCTGAAGTGCCGGCCGTGGATGAGCAGCACCGCGTCGGCCAGGCGGCTGTCCGGTTCGCGGGCGAGCATCTCCCGCACGCGGCAGCTGAACTGCGGGTCCGTCAGCAGGCAGCCGCCGGCGGGGCAGGGATAGTCGCCCAGGGCCAGTTCCCGGGCCAACTCCATCTGCGGCCTGCGGCTGCGGCCCTCGATGGCCAGGAGCTTCCAGCGCGGCACGATGCCCTGGCGCTCGGCCTCGGTCGGCGGGAAAAGGCGGGCCGAAAGCGGCCGCAGCAGCCGGCCGGTCAGGCCCGATTCCCGTTCGATGCGGCTCAAGGCCCGGCGGTGCTGGGACATGGGCCGCTGGCCGAGCACTTCGCCCGTGGCCACAAAGAGCGCCCCGGACGCCTCCATGATCTCCCGGGCCAGGGAAAGGACGTGGATGCGGCAGTCGATGCAGGGATTGACGCCGCTGCCCCGGCCGAAGCGCGGGTTTTTCACGATCTCCCAATACGCTTCGCCCTTGGCCACGGTCGTAAGCGGAATGCCGAGCTGCGCCGCCATGCGCGCCGCCGCGGCGCAGCCGCCGCCGTGCCCCGAGCAGCGGCAAAACGGCGAGGTGGCGTTTACCGCCGTCACCTCGATGCCGCAGGAGAGCAGGATCTTTCCGGCCAGGCCGCTGTCGAGCCCGCCGGACAGGAGCAGGATCGCCTTGGCCATGGCTCCCTCCGCTTGGGTGCTTTTAAAATCATTAACTTGATCGATTTTATTAAATATGCTGTGTTCCTGTCAATGGAACACGCTTTCGGGGATGCCGTGATGGGAGGCTTGACCGGGCCGAGGGTTCTGTTTTAAAAAATATATACGAATTTGGTCAACATTTAACGGCAGAAAAAGCAGGGCGATAGCCTGTCGCCGCGCAGGGGCGCAGGGAGGGGCCATGGATTTCGTCTGCGACGATGCCTTTCTGGAGCGCTACAGCCGGCACATCCTGCTGCCCGAGGTCGGCGTGGCCGGGCAACTGCGCATCCGCCGGGCCAAGGTCCTGGTCGTCGGGGCCGGTGGGCTGGGGTCGCCGGCCGCCCTGTACCTGGCCGCCGCCGGCGTGGGCGTGCTCGGCGTCGCCGACGCCGATGTGGTGGACCTGTCGAACCTCCAGCGCCAGATCCTGCACGCGACGCCGGACATCGGCGCGCCCAAGGTGGCCTCGGCCGCCCGCCGGATTCGGGCCCTCAACCCGGACGTGGAGGTGGTGACCCACGCGCAGTACCTGACCGCGGCCAACATCGCCGACGTGGTTTCCCGATACGACTTCGTGGTGGAGGGCGTGGACAACTTCCCCTCGAAATACCTGGTCAACGACGCCTGCGTGCTGGCCGGGGTGCCGTTTTCCATGGGCGGCATCCTCCAGTTCGTGGGCCAGACCATGACCGTCCTGCCGGGCGAAACGGCCTGCTACCGCTGCGTCATGGGCGAGCCGCCGACCGGCAAGATCCCGACCTGCGCCAGCGCCGGGGTGTTCGGGGCCATCGCCGGCATGCTCGGCTCCATCCAGGCGGCCGAGGCCCTCAAGCACATCACCGGCGCGGGCCGACCGCTCCTGGACGCCCTGCTGTGCTTCGACGCTGCGGCCATGGACTTCATGAAGAGCCCGGTGCGCCGCGATCCGGCCTGCCGGGTCTGCGGCGCGCACGGGGACATCAGGACGCTGTCGGACGTGGCCGGGCCGGTCTGCGCCGGTGCGCGGCGCGCCTGCGCTCCGGACGCGCCCAAAACGCCGTAACCGTGCCGGAGGAACCATGGCCGTCCATCAGATCGACATCACGCGGGATTGCTGTCCGCTCACCTATGTCAAGGTCAAGGCCCGGCTGTACGCCCTGGAGACGGGCGACGTCCTCGAGGTGCTGCTCAAGGGCGGCGAGCCCCTGGAAAACGTGCCGGCCACCGCCGTGCGGGACGGCCACGCCGTCCTCGGCGTGGAATCCCGCGGGGGCGGCATCCACTTGGTGCGCATACGGAAGTAGCCTCGGACGCAGGCCCTCATTTCATACTGTGTTAGTATAAATATATTGACGCCGTCCGGGAAGCGATACTACTTTCTTGACCAAATTAATGTGGATTCGGCCCGGCCGTCCGCGGCGACCGGATCAGGGAGTTTCCATGCAGGCCGTGACGCAATCCCCGTCCGATCCCCGGGACTGGACCGAGGAGCAGGTGCTCTCGCGCATCGCCGCCCTCAAGGAACGCTTCGGGCGCGACCTCCTTATCCTGGCCCACCACTACCAGCGCGACGCCGTGACCGGCGTGGCCGACGCCGTGGGCGACTCGCTGGGCCTGGCCCGGCTGGCGGCCGGGGCCACCGCCCGCCATATCGTCTTTTGCGGCGTGCATTTCATGGCCGAGACGGCCGACATGCTCACCGGACCGGACCAGGCCGTGATCCTGCCGGAACTCGCCGCCGGCTGCTCCATGGCCGACATGGCCACCCCCGACGCCCTGGAGTACGCCTGGGAGCGGCTGACCGCCGTCGTCCCGGGCCGAATCGTGCCGATCTCCTACGTCAATTCCTCGGCCGCGCTCAAAGCCTTCGTGGCCAGCCGGGGCGGCACGGTGTGCACCTCGTCCAACGCCCGCAGGATCGTGGAATGGGCGTTTTCCCAGGGCGAGCGGGTCTTTTTCTTTCCCGACGAGCACCTCGGCCGCATCACCGCCTACGAGCTCGGCGTGCCCCTGGACCGCATGCTCGTCTGGGATCGGGACAAGGACCTGGGCGGCCACACGGCCGAGGCCGTGCGCCGGGCCAAGGTCTATCTCTGGGACGGCTTCTGCGTGGTCCACCAGATGTTCGACGTCATGGACGTGGCCGACTGGCGCAGGAAGGAGCCCGGCATCCGGGTCATCGTGCACCCGGAATGCCCCTTCGACCTCATCCAGGCGGCCGACGCCCACGGCTCCACCGAGGCCATCGTCCGCGCCGTGGCCGCCTCGCCGGCCGGCAGCAAATGGGCCGTGGGCACCGAGATCAATCTGGTGTCCAGGCTGGCGGCGCGCCACCCGGACAAGCTCGTGGTCTCCCTTTCGCCGCATCAGGCCGTGTGCGCCAACATGTACAGGACCAAACCCCTGTCCGTGCTGCGCGTCCTGGAGGAACTGGCCGAGGGCAGGACGCCGAACCGCGTCCGCGTGCCCGAGGACGTGGCCGGGCAGGCCCGCCGGGCCGTGGCCCGCATGCTGTCGCTTTCCTGAAAAGGAGGTGCCCCGTGGGCGTCTACTTCGACAACAACGCCACCACCCCCCTCGATCCCCAGGTGCTCGAGGCCATGCTGCCCTTCCTGCGCGACTGCTTCGGCAACCCGTCGAGCCCCCACCAATACGGCAGCCGGGCCAAGGCGGCCATCGAGGAGGCGCGCGAATCCGTCGGGGCGCTGCTCGGCTGTGCCGCCGAGCGGCTGGTCTTCACCTGCTCCGGCACCGAGGGCAACAACACGGCCATCCTGTCGGCGGTCCTGGCCGACCCGGGAAAGCGGCGGGTGGTCACTTCGGCCGTGGAGCACCACTGCGTGCTGCGCCGGCTGGAATACCTGCGCGACCACATGGGCGTCGAAGTCGTGTTTCTTCCCGTGGACGGCCAGGGACGGCTCGACCTGGACAGGCTGCGCCAGGCCGTCACCCCGGACACGGCCCTGGTCAGCCTCATGGGGGCCAACAACGAGACCGGGGTCCTGTGGCCCGTGGAGGAGATCGCCGGGCTGGTCAAGTCGCGCGGGGCGCTGTTCCACTGCGACGCCGTGCAACTGGCCGGCAAGGAGCCCTTTTCCCTGCGCACGCTTGCGGCGGACTACCTGACCATCTCCGGCCACAAGTTCCACGGCCCCAAGGGGGCGGGCGCGCTCTACGTGGCCCGGGGCGCGCCTTTTACGCCGCTTCTTTTCGGCGGCATGCAGGAGTCCGGCCGCCGGGCCGGCACCCAGAACGTGGCCGGCATCGTGGGCCTGGGCAAGGCGGCCGAGCTGGCCCGGGCCTTCTTGTCCGTCTCCGGCCACGAGAAGCTGCGCGAGCTGCGCGACCACCTGGAAGGCCGCATCCTGGCCGAGATCGACGACGTGGTCATCCACGGCTGGGCCGCGCCGCGCATCGCCAACACCATAAGCCTCGGCGTCGGCGGCGCGCCCCAGGAAGTCCTGCTGGCGGAACTGAGCGACCGCGACTTCGCCGTCTCCACCACCTCGGCCTGCGAATCCGCCTCCGTGGCCCCGTCCCACGTCCTGGCCGCCATGGGCGTGCCCGACCGCTACCTGCGCAGCACCTTGCGCCTGTCCCTGTCGCGGCAAAACGCCATCGAGGAGGTCGAGGCCTTCATGGTCGTTTTCCCCCAGGTCGTGTCCGCCGCCCGCCGGCTGGGCGGAGGGGGAAGGTGAAGAGGAAGAGGAAGAGAAAGAAGGAAGATGCCTCCGGCGGCCGGGGGGCATGATGCCCCCCGGACCCCCTCGAAAGGGGAAAGGGGCCATTGTCATATGCGGGGAGGGAAGGGATATGATTGAATTGTGGCGTTCCGTGAATCGGCTGCTGGCCGGGGGCGAAAGCCTGGTGGCCGCCGCCGTGACGGTCAAGGACGGCTCCGCGCCCGGGCCGGCCGGGGCCAGGATGTTCGTGCGCGACAATGCCGAACTCCTCGGCACAGTGGGCGGCGGGCCCATGGAAGGCAGGACCATCGCCGAGGCCGCGGCGGTCATGGCCCATGGGAAGCCGACCCTCCTGCCCATCGACCTCTCGGGCGAGATCGGCGACGGCTCGGACGCCATCTGCGGTGGCTTGGTCCACGTCTTTCTGGAGCGCCTCGACCCGACGCCGGACGTCGTGTCGCTTTTTTCCAGGCTGGCCGACGAACTGGCCGCCAACCGAACCTGCTTCCTCGTCTCCAGCCTGGGCCGGGGCGAGCGCCATGCTCCGGCCCGGGCCCTGCTCTCCCGGGACGGCGCGGTGCTGGCCGGAAGCCTTCCGGACGCGGCCCTGGCCGCCGCCCCGGCCCTGGCGTGGGGATCGGCCTCCCCGACCGTGGCGGACCTGGGCGGCCAGGAATGCTTCCTGGAGCCTTTCCGGGCCAGGGAGTCCCTGATTATCTGCGGCGCGGGCCATATCGCCCGGCCCACGGCCCATCTGGCGGCCATGGCCGGCTTCTGGGTCGTCGTCCTCGACGACCGCGAGGAATTCGCCAGTCCCGCCCGCTTTCCCGACGCCGACGAGGTGGCGGTGCTGCCGTCCTTCGACGACTGCTTCGCCGGCCGCAGCCTCGACGCCGACACGTCGGTGGTCATCGTCTCGCGCTGCCACAAGCAGGACCGCAAGATTCTGACCCAGGCCCTTGGCACCGAAGCCGGCTACATCGGCATGATCGGCTCCAGCCGCAAGGTGGCGGCCGTGCTCGACGAACAGCTGGAGCACGGCGTGACGCGGCAGCGCCTGGCCGCCGTCCACGCGCCCATCGGCCTGCCCATCGGCGGGGACAGCCCGGCGGAGATCGCGATTTCCATCGTGGCCCAGTGCATAAAGGAACGCACCAGACGGCGGGAAGGGCGCAAGGCCCGGGCGGCCTGAGCCGGCCCGTCGCGGTTTGAAGAGGATGACGCCATGACCATGCCGCCCCAAAGGCCCGACGAAGGTCGGGACGTCCTGTCCGAGGTCACCCGGAGGCTGTGCGAGCCGGGTTCCTACGAAAAGGTCTTCCACCGTCCCCTGCACGACGAACCCATGCCGTCCGTGCCGGCCCTGTCCGAGTGCATGGACCGGCTGCGGGCCGTGCTCTTCCCCGGCTATTTCGGCGATTCCGGCGTGACGCCCGAGAGCATGCCCTACCATGTCGGGGCCAACCTGTTCGAGGCCGGGCGGCTGCTGACCGACCAGATCCGCCGGGGCTACTGCTTCTTCTGCGGCCTGGATACGGGCGCGGCACGTCAGGACTGCGACGCGCGGGCCCGGCGGCTGACCGAATCCTTCCTGGCCTCCCTGCCGCGCATCCGCGACATGCTGGCCGAGGACGCCCAGGCCGCCTACGAGGGCGACCCGTCCTCCCGCAGCCCCGGCGAGGCCATCTTCTGCTTCCCGAGCCTCATCGCCCTGACCCACTACCGGGTGGCCCACGAGCTCTTCGTCCTCGGCGTGGACCTCATCCCGCGCATCCTCACCGAGATGGCCCACGCCAAGACCGGCATCGACATCCACCCGGGCGCGGTCATCGGCCGGCGTTTCTTCATCGACCACGGCACGGGCACGGTCATCGGCGAGACCTGCGTCATCGGAGAGGGCGTGCGCCTGTACCAGGGCGTGACGCTGGGGGCGAAAAGCTTCCCCAAGGACGGCGAGGGCAAGCTCGTCAAGGGCATCCCGCGCCATCCCGTGGTGGAGGACGACGTGGTCGTCTATTCCGGGGCCACCGTGCTCGGGCGCATCACCGTGGGCAAAGGCGCGATCATCGGCGGCAACGTCTGGGTGACGCGCGACGTGCCGCCCGGAGCCCACATCGCCCAGCACCGGCCCGTGGGCGTGCCGCTCATCGACGGCGGAGGCATCTGAAGTCGCCGGGGGCGGCCGCCCGTCAGGAAGGGGGGGCGTCGCTCCCGCGCCGCTTGCCGACCCGGCCGACCACGGCCAGCAGGGCTTCGATGTCCAGGGGCTTGGCGACGTAGTCGTCCATGCCGGCCAGCAGGAACTTCTCCCGGTCGCCGGTCATGGCGTAGGCCGTCATGGCCACGATGGGCACCCCGGCCGCCTCGGGTCCGGCCTCGCCGGCCCGGATGCGCCGCGTCGCCTCCATCCCGTCCATCACGGGCATCTGGATGTCCATGAGCACCAGATCGAAAGTCTCCCGGGCCAGGGCTTCGACGGCCGCCTTGCCGTCGCCGGCCAAGGTCACGGCATACCCCTTTCTTTCGAGCAGCCGCTGCACGGCCATGCGGGTGAGGGCGTCGTCCTCGGCCATGAGGATGCGCCGGCCCGCGGGGGGCTTGTCGCGGGGCAGCGAAGGGGGTTCAGGCTGCTCTTGGCGGGTCGCCGGCCGGCCGAAGGCCAGGCAGAAATGGACGGCGGTTCCCGCTCCTTCCTCGCTCTCCACCGCGATGGTCCCGCCCATGAGGGACACGAGCCGCTTGCAGATGGAAAGCCCCAGGCCCGCCCCCTGGTAGGCCCGGCTGTAGCCCTGGCTCCCCTGGGTGAAGGGTTCGAAGAGGACCGCGATCACCGCGTCGCTCATGCCCTCCCCGGTGTCGGAGACGGAAAAAAGGACCCGGGCCTGGTCTTCCCGGCCGGCGGGCAGGGGATGGAGTTCGATGGCGACGCTGCCCTGCCTGGTGAATTTGAGGGCGTTGCCCACGAGGTTCGTCAGGACCTGCTGGAGGCGGGCGGCGTCCCCGGCCACGAGGGACGGCAGGCGCGGGTCGACGTTCAATGTGCAGTTGATCCCGGCCTGGCTGGCGGCCGGAAGAAAAAGTTCGCGGACCTCTTCCACGGCGCGCCGGAGATCGAAGAGGTCGTTGGCGATGGCCAGCTTGCCGATTTCGATCCGGGAGATGTCCAGGAGGTCCGAGAGCAGCCGTGTGAGCCGCCGGCCCGACTGGACGGCCAGTCGGGCGTAACCGGCCTGTTCCTCGTCGAGGCCGGTGCCCTGGAGCAACTGGAGCATGCCCAGGATGCCGTTAAGGGGCGTGCGCAGCTCGTGGCTCATGTTGGCCAGGAATTCGTCCTTCGCCTGGCTCGCGGCTTCGGCCTGAGCCTTGGCCTGGGCCAGCAGTTCCCGCCGGCGCTCCTCCTCGGTCGCGTCGCGGTAGATGGACATGTTCATGGCTTTGTCCTCTCCGCCGAGGCGGCGGCCGGTCACGTCCACCCAGCGCGGCTCGCCGTCCTTCCTGACGACGCGGAACCGGTGCCGCACGCTGTCGCGCCGCCCGGCCAGGCGGTCCAGCAGGCTTTCGCGTACCATCTCCCGGTCGTCGGGATGGATGATGGACCAGATGTTCTCCGCGGTCAGCGCGTAGGCCTCCTCGGCCGTCAGGCCGAAGAGCGCGCAAAAGGCCGGGTTGACCCAGGTGAAGCGCGGCGGGAGACCCTCCTGCACCGCGATGGCGTCCAGGGAGTTCTCGAAAAGGGCGCGGTAGCGTTCCTCGCTTTCCCGAAGCGCCCGTTCGGCCTGTTTGCGCTCGGTGATGTCCCGGACCACGGCGAAGAAGTACTGCTCGCCGAAAACCGCGTTTCCGTGGGCGCTGACTTCCACCGGGAAGGTCGTGCCGTCCTTGCGCCGGTGCCGGGTCTCGAAGGTTCTTTTCACCCGCGTCGGCCGCTGGAAATCCCGGCGGATGTCGGCCTCGGGCATCGTCGCCTCGTAGTCCCAGGTGTACAGGCCCACGACCTCCGACGGATCGCGGCCGAGCATTTCCGCGAAACGCCGGTTGGCCTCGACCACCCGATGTTCGCCGTCGATGATCACGATGCCGTCGCCGCTGGCGTCCATGAGGGCCACGCGCCGCTTGGCCTCGACGTCCCTGGCGTCCCTGGTCTTGACCAGGGCGTCGCGCTCGGCTTCGAGATGCTGGGCCATCCTGTCCATGGACCGGGCGAGCAGCCCCAGGGAGCCGCTCGTCTCGGTGAGGCCGGACCGGGCCGAGAGTTCGCCCTCGCCGATGCGCCGGGCCGTGAGGGCCATTCTCTGGAGCCGGGCATGGATGCCGTACTTGCCCACGATCCAGGCCAGGCACAGGGAAAGCAGCAGGGAGGCGGCCAGCCAGCAGAGGTAGCGCCGCGTGACCGCGTCGGCGAGGTCGAGGGCCGCCGCCTCGGGAATGCCCGCCAGGATGTTGAGGTAGGGCGTCGCGCCGTTCAGGGACACCCTTCTCAGGGCGTAAATGCGGCGCATGCCCTCCGCGCCCGTTTCGGTGAAGAGCTTCCGGGGCCCCGCGGACTGGACGGTCTGCCAGATGCCCGGCGCGATGGACGTGCCGAGGCCGGCCCCTTCCAGGGGAGGATAGCGGTACAGCCGTCGCCCCTCGTGGTCGACCATGCCCGCGAAGGAGCCGTGCGGCAGCAGCGTGCGCTCGACGAGCTTCGAGATGTCCCGCAGCCGCACGGTGGCCACGAGCACGCCTGTGGTCGCCCCTGCGGCGTCGCGCACGGGATAGGCGAAGGGCAGGATCTGCGCCCCGCTGATTTTGCCGATGGTGTATTCGCCCACGCTGAAGGTCCCGTCGCGCAGGGCCTCCCGGAATTCCTTGCGGTCGGAAAGGGTCTGGCGCGTAAACGGCAGGGCCGAGGCCAGGACTTCGCCGTCGGGCGCGGCCAGCATGAAGTTGGCATAGCCGGGGTTCACGGACAGGGCGGTGCGGAACAGGCGGTCGCAGGCTTCGGCGTCGCGGGCGAGCACGGCCTTCTCCTGGGCCAGGGCGGCAAGGACGGATTGCAGGCGGGCCGTCTCGGCTTCCTGCTGCAGAGCGAGGACGTCGGCCAAGCGCTGGGTCGTCAGGGCCGCTTCCTCGATCTCGTGGTTCCTGCGTTCCCAGCCCGAGCCGAGGACCACGGCCAGCATGGGAAGGACGCCGGTCAGGACCACCAGTATCAGGTTGAGCCGGACCGAGCCGGGCAGGCGCATCATGTCGCGCCCCCCTGATCGGCCGAAAGGAGGGGGAAAGGTCCGCGATGCCGCATCCTGGCCACTATCGACCGGCCTGGGAATCGAGTCAACAGCAAAGGAGAAGCGGGCACGGGAATTGCCCCGGCGGGCTCCGGAGAGGGGGAAGCATGGGGTTTCCTGTGGTCGATAACCCAGGAAACTGCAAGGGGCCGTCGCCGCCTACACCGCCGCGCACGAACTGGTCACCGTCCGGGACAGGAGCGGCTTCGCCTCCGCCGATGCGAGCCTCGACAGCACGGCGGGGAGCATCAAGAAGGCGGACGGGGCGCGCTGAGACGGCACTCTCGCGGCGAAACGCCTGCGATCGCATTTCGCGGCCGTGCCCAGGCGTCCCGTCCGCCCGAGGGAAAGCGCGTTGCGGCCCGCTCCCTAATTGTCTCCCACGCCCTCGAAGAGCGCCGTGGACAGGTAGCGCTCGGCCGCGTCCGGCAGGATGGCCACGATGATCTTGCCGGCGTGGCTTTCCAGGCCGGCCAGACGCAGGGCGGCGGCCACGGCCGCGCCCGAGGAGATGCCGGCCAGGATGCCTTCCTCCCGGGCCAGCCGCCGGGCGGTCTCCAGGGCCTCGTCGTTTTCCACCCGCTCCACCCGGTCGAGCAGCCCCAGGTCCAGGGTGTCCGGGATGAACCCGGCCCCGATGCCCTGGATCTTGTGCGGCCCGGGAGCCGGCTTCTCGCCGGCCAGGGTCTGGGTGATGACCGGGCTCGCCGCCGGCTCCACGGCCACGCTCTCGATGGCCTTGCCGCGCGTGTTCTTGAGGTAGCGGGACACGCCGGTGATGGTGCCGCCGGTGCCCACGCCGCTGATCACCACGTCCACGGCACCGTCCGTGGCGTCCCAGATCTCGGGGCCGGTGGTGCGCTCGTGCACGGCCGGGTTGGCCGGGTTCTTGAACTGCTGGGGCAGGAAGCGCCCGCCCTCGGCGGCCAGGGCCTCGGCCCGGCGCACGGCCCCGGCCATGCCTTCCGCGCCCGGGGTGAGCACCAGCTTGGCCCCGAGAAAGGCCAGCACCCGCCGCCGCTCGATGCTCATGGTCTCGGGCATGGTCAGGGTGAGGGGGTAGCCCTTGGCCGCGGCCACGAAGGCCAGGGCGATGCCGGTGTTGCCGCTGGTCGGCTCGACGATCTCCATGCCGGGGCGCAACGCTCCGCGCTTTTCTGCATCCTCGATCATGGCCGCGCCGATGCGGTCCTTGACGGAATAGGCCGGATTGCGGCCCTCGATCTTGGCCAGTACCGTGGCTCCCTTGCCGGCGGTCAGGCGGTTGAGGCGCACCAGGGGCGTTTTGCCGATGGACTGCGAGGCGTCGGAAAATGTGTGGGACATGCCGTTTCCCTCCCGTTTGCGCCGTTTCCGGCGTTGCGTTTTTCGGTCTCGTCGCGGTCTTTATCTCATCAAATCGATCGTGTTAATGAATGAATAAGGAATTCCCCCGGCCCTGTCGAGTTTTTTCCTGGCCATGGCGTGGGATTGTCCTGGCGAAGCCGGCAGGCGCAGGGGAGGCGGCCACGCCGCGCAGGCCTCGCGCCCGGGACGCAGCCGGCCTGTCGCCGCTCCTCGTGGCCGGCGCGGCCCGGTTGACGGGGAAACGGTTTTTTTACTATCACTAATTTGACCAAATTAATGATGTAAACCGTCGGGCCAAGACCCGACCCACAAGGAGCCTGCCATGTCCACCGACGCTTCCCGGGCGGGGAAGAGGGGCCTGGCCGTCAGCGACCTGCGTTACGTCCGCGACGGCCGCACGGTGTTCGAGGACCTGCGGTTTGCCGTCGCGCCCGGCGAGTGCGTGGGGCTTTACGGACCGCCGGGCTGCGGCAAGTCCGCGTTGCTGCGGCTCGTGGCCGGCCTGGAGATTCCGGCCTTCGGCCGGGTGTCGTGGGACGGTCGGCCCGTGGCCGGGCAGGACCTGGAGCGGGGGCTGGTCCTTCGCGACAACGGGCTTTTCCCCTGGCTCGGGCTTCTGGAAAACGTGCTCATGGCCGTGGAGGCGGCCCGGCCGGACCGGCCGGCGGTCTGGTGCCGGGAACGGGCCGAGGCCTGCCTGGCCCTGGCCGGGCTCGGCGACGCCCTGAAGCGGCGTCCCCTGGAACTTTCGCGCGGCGGCCGGCTGCGGGCGAGCCTTGCCCGGGCCCTGGCCCAGGAGTCGCCGCTGCTGCTCCTCGACGATCCCCTGGGCGCGCTCGATCCCGGGGAGCGGACCGGCCTCGAGGAGTTGTTGCCCCGGCTCCTTGCCGGGGCCGCGCCGCGCCGGACCGTGATTTTGGCCACCGAGGATCTGGACGAGGCCCTGCTCCTGGCCGGGCGCGTCATCGGGCTCTCCCCGGCCCCGGGGCCCCTGGTGTGCGACGAGGCCGCTCCCGCCGAGCGCCCGGCCGCGCGCGACGACCTCTACGGCGCGCCGCGCTTCCAGGAACTGCGCCGGCGCATCAACGACCGCTACCGCCTGGAGCGGCGGCGGCGTCTGGCGGCCCGGGAATTCTTCGGCTTCGGCGAGGGCATCTGACGGGCCGGGGTGCATGGCCTGCGTCCCGGCCCGTTCCTTCGCCTGGCCAAAAGACCGCCGGTTCCCGGTCGAGGAGCCGTCCGCTTATGTCGCGCAATAATCCGCCGCCCTCGTCGTCATACTTCGTGAGGCACCCGGTCGTCGGCCTCGTCGCGCCGCCGGTCTCCCGGACCGGACAGGAGGAGGAAAGCGCATGGAAACGATCTACGGATTTTCGGCCAGGACCATCGAAGGCGGGGCGGCCAGCCTCGACGCCTTCAGGAACAAGGTCCTGCTCATCGTCAACACCGCCAGCCGGTGCGGCTTCACCGGCCAGTACGCCGCCCTGGAGCGCCTGCACCGCAAATACGCCGCAGGGGGATTTTGCGTGCTGGGCTTCCCCTGCAACCAGTTTATCGGCCAGGAACCGGGCGACGACACGAAAATCGCAGCATTTTGCCGGTTGCGTTACGAGGTGAGCTTCCCTCTTTTCGCCAAGATCGAGGTCAACGGCAAGGCGGCGCACCCGCTTTATGCGTTTCTCAAGCGCGCCCAACCCGGAATCCTCGGTTCCCGCGCCGTAAAATGGAATTTCACCAAGTTCCTCGTCGATCGCCAGGGACTGCCGGTGGCCCGGTTCGCGCCGACAGTGCCATTGCCTTCCGTGGAAACGGCCATAAAAAAGCTGCTGTGAAAGCGCTTCGCATGCCCGCCCTTGCCACGGCGGCGCTCTTTCTCGGTCCGGACCGGGGGCCTCTGCCCCGGGGGGCCGGGCGATGAAGGACGCCGCCGCGGCCTTCGCCCGCCTGCTCGACCGGGAACGGGCCAGGTTCCTGCGCCACGTGCGCGGTCGCCTGTCGCGCATTTCCGCCATGGATGTGGAGGACATCGTCTCCGACGTGGTCTTCGGCCTGCTCAAGCGGGCGGACGTGGTCGGCGAGGTCGAAAACCTCATGGCCTACGCGTACCGGTCCCTGGAAAACCGGATCATCGACTACCGGCGCGCCTCCCGGGACACCGTGCCCCTGGACGAGGAGGGCGGCGTCGCGCCGGGCGGCCCGGAGCTTCCCCGCGACGACGAGACGCCGGAGCGTTCCGTCGCCCGCCTGCAGATGCGCGAAAGGCTGCTATGGGCCCTTGGCCGGCTTTCGGACAAGGAGCGGGCGGTGTGGATCGCCACCGAAATCGACGGCCTCGCCTTCCGGGAACTGGCCGAGGAATGGGACGAGCCCCTGGGCACGCTCCTTTCCCGCAAGAGCCGGGCCAACGCCAGGCTGCGCGAACTGCTCGCGGAGCATCACGACTGAAAGGAGAAAGGAAAGACCATGTTCCACCATGCCCCTTCCGGCCGCCCCCGCAGCCGCGCCTATCTGCTCACGGTCCACATCGTCTTCGGCCTGCTTCTGGCCGCGACCTTGGCCCTCGTCTTCGGCTATGCCGTCATGCTCCTGTGGAACGCCGTCCTGCCCGACGTCCTGGGCACGTCGCGCATCGGCTACTGGCAGGCCGTGGGTCTGCTGCTCTTGGCCCGCATCCTGGCCGGCGGCCTCGGCCACGGCAAGGCCGCCCATGGCGCGCACCGCCAGGGCGTCGATGCCCGCAAGGCCTACGACGCCTGGTGGAAGGATGTGGGGGAAAAGTCTTTTCGTCAGTATTCCCGAGAGGATCGGGGAGAATCCGAGCCCGGGGCGCAATAAACCGCCGCCTCGTCCGTCCTTGTCGAGAGAAGCCCCTGCCAGGGGCTCCAGGAGGTTGCCGCATGGTTTCGCAACAGGTCCTCGACGCCTTCCACATGATGTGGGGGCCGTTTCCCGAGCCGGTCTTTCTGCTGCACAAAAGCCGGGAGATCCTGGCCGTCAACGACGCCGGCCGGGCGGCCGGCATCCCCGTCGGCGTCAAGTGCTCGAGCCTCAATCCCGAGAACAAGGCCGACGGCCACTGCAAGCAGTGCCTGGCCCTGACGGCCCTGCGCCAGGGAACGCCCATGACTTCGCCGGCGTCGGCCAACCCGCGCCGCATGAAGGGCTACTGGCTGCCGCTTAAGGACGTGGAGGACGTCTACGTCCACTTCGGCGTTTCCGTGGGGGACGAGATCGACGCGGCCCTGGCCGGGAAGGGCCAGGGCTGACGTCCGGCGCGGCTGAGGCGCCAACCGTGATGCGGGGCGGCCGGAAGCGGGCTTCCGGCCGCCTTGCGTTTGCGCGGGAGAAATCCCTACGACTCCTCGTCGGTCCGGTATTCATAGGGCTCGCCGAGTTCCTCGGCCCGCAGCTTGCGGCGCAGGATCTTGCCGCTTCGCGTGCGCGGCAGGCTCTGGCGCAGCTCCACCCCGCGCAGGATGACGATGGGCCCGAGCTCCCGGCGCAGATGGCCGCGCAGTTCCGCCGCCAGGGCGTCGGCGTCGGGAAAGGCCCCGGTCCAGGCCGGATCGGCCACCACGAAGGCCTTGGCCACCTCGCCCTTGATCTTGTCCGGCACGCCCACCACCGCCGCCTCGGCCACGAACCGGTGGGCGCAAAGCGCCGCCTCGACCTCGGCCGTGCCCACGCGGTGGCCGGCGATGTTGAGCACGTCGTCGGCCCGGCCCTGGATCCAGAAATAGCCATCCTCGTCGCGCCGGGCCACGTCGCCGGCGAAGTAGAGGCCCGGGATCTTCTCCCAGTACGTCTCGCGGTAGCCGCCCTCGTCCCCGGCCAGCCCCGTCAGCATGCCCGGCCAGGGCCGGCGCACCACCAGGTAGCCGCCCTGGCCCGGGGGCACGGGCCCGCCTTGCCCGTCCACCACGTCGGCGGCGATGCCCGGCAGGGCCTTGCCCACGGACCCGGGCTTGAGCACGGAGACGGGCATGGGCGCGATCATGGCCATGCCCGTCTCCGTCTGCCACCAGGTGTCCAGGACCGGGCAGTTGGAATGGCCGATGTGCTTGTAGAACCACATCCAGGCCTCGGGGGACAGGGGTTCGCCCACGCTGCCCAAAAGGCGCAGGGTCGAGAGGTCGCGCTTTTTGGGGTACTGCGGCCCGTAGCGCATGAGCATGCGGATCAAGGTCGGCGTGGCGTAGAAGATCGTGGCCCCGTAGCGTTCGATGATCGACGGCAGGCGGTCGGCTTGCGGGTAGAGGGGGTGGCCTTCGTAGAGGATGACCGTGGCCCCGGTCAGAAGCGGCCCATAGACGCCGTAGGTGTGGCCGGTGATCCAGCCCGGGTCGGCGGTGCAGAAGTGGATGTCCGTGGGCTTGACGTCGAACACGGTGCGGAAGGTGTGGTGCGCGCCGACCATGTAGCCGCCGTGGTCGTGGGCCACGCACTTGGGCCGGCCGGTGGCCCCGGAGGTGGGCAGCCAGAAGAGCGGTTCGCCGGCCTCCATGATTTCCGTGGCCGCCTCGGGCGATTCCTGGCGCAGCAGGTCGTGATAGTAGAGGTCGCGGGGTTCGCGCATGTCGATGTCGTCGCCGGTGCGGCGCACCACCACCACCGTTTCGGCCACGTCGCCGCGCACGCCCTCCAGGGCCTCGTCCACCACGGTCTTGAGGTTGATGCAGCGCCCGCCCCGGTAGAAGCCGTCGGCCGTGACCAGCACCTTGGCCCCGGCTTCGCCCAGGCGCTCGCGCAGGAACTTGGCCGAGTAGCCGGCGAAGACGAACACGTGCACCGCCCCGATCTTGGCCGCGGCCAGCATGGCCACCACGGTCTCGGGCACGGGCGGCAGGTGCAGGCAGACCCGGTCCCCGCGCGACACGCCCAGGGCCCGCAGCGCGCAGGCGAAGCGGTTCACCTCGCGGTAGAGCTCGAAATAGGTGAACTTGCGGCAGTCTCCGGCCTCGCCCTCCCAGATGAGCGCCAGCTTGTTCTTCGTCCAGGTCTGGACGTGGCGGTCCAGGGCGTTGTGCACGATGTTGCCGCGCGCGCCCGGGAACCAGCGGTAGAAGGGAGCCCGGGAATCGTCCAGCACGGCGTCCCATTTGCGGTGCCACTCCAGCTCCAGGGCCGCCTTTTCCCAGAAGGCGCACGGGTCCGCCTCGGCCAGCCGGTAGGCCTCGGCCAGGTCCGCCGGCTTGACGTTGGCCTCGATGACCGTGGCCGGGGCCGGACGGAAGACCCGCTCCTCCACGAGCAGTGCGTCAAGCGTTGCGGGTTTCGGCATCCGTGTCCTCCTTGCCGGGCGCGCCCGGTTACAGTCCGAGAATCTGCTTGAGCTCGCCGATGCGCCGGCGGCCGATGGGCAGCTCGATGCGCGTCTTGCCGGCGGTGCGCAGCATGAAGTTGCCGCCGGGAAGCGTGGCGATCTCCGTCACCTGGTCCAGGTTGACCAAGTACTTGCGGTGCACCCGGAAGAAGCGGTGGGGCCGCAGGCGCTCTTCCAGGTTTTTCAGGCGATACGAGGTCAGGAGCTTTTGGCCGGCCGTGTGCACGAAGGAGTAGTCCTCGTAGGCCTCGATGAAAAGGATCTGCGTGTAGGGGAGCAGGATGGTGCGGCCGTCCAAAGTGATGGGGAGCTTCTCGATGTCCACCGGCCGTTCGTGACCCATGTCCCAGGCCTGGCGCAGGGCGGTGATGAAGCGGTCCTCCTCGTCGCCCTCGAGCGGCAGCTGCACCGTCTCCTCGGCCTCGTTCTCCTCGTCGCGGCCGGCAGGGCTCGGGCCGCCCGGCCGCCACTGGGCCGGCGGGGCCTCGCGGAAGGCCGGCTTGTACCGGGCGAGGCGCTCCAGGGTCTGGGCGAAGCGCTGGGGGGAGAAGGGCCACAGCAGGTAATCCGCCGCGCCGAGCTCGAAGGCCCGGAAGGCCCGGGACTCGTCGGCGGCGATGAAGATGAGCCCGGGCTGGCGCTTGGCCGCGGCCAGGGCCTCGGCCAGCTCGAAGCCGCCCACCTCGCCCGGCAGGTCCACGCCGCAAAAAAGCAGTCCGTAGGGAATGGCCCGCAGAAGCTCCGAAGCCTCGTAGGCGTCCACGGCCTCGCCGAGCACCCGGATGAAGTCCGCCTCGGCCAGGCGCGCGCGAAGGGCGACGCGCACGGCCGGATCGGGATGCACGAGCAGGGCCGGGATGCGGTCCATGGCCTAGCCCGCCTCCGGCCGGAAAAGCGAGGGCAGGGCGCGGCGGCGGGCGCAGGCGTCGGCCAGGCGCGCGGCGGCGTCGGCCGGATCGGCGGCCAGCACGGCGTCGGCCCCCAGGGCGAAGGCGGCCAGGGGATCGTGCCCGGGGAAATCGCCCACGGCCAGCACGGCCATGCCCTCCCTGGCGCGCCCGGTCAGGGCGGCCACGGCCGAAAGAAGCGCCCCGGCCCGCGCGCCGGTTCCGGCCACGATCACGGCCGGGCGCAGGAAGGCCACGTCGGCCGCGATCTGGGCCGGGTCGGCCGATGCCGGCAGCATGTGCCAGTCCGGCCCGGGAAAGGCGTCGGCCACGGCCTTGTCCCAGGGGCCGGCGTCGTCGTCCTCCAGGGCGGTCATGACCAGCCGCGCCCCCGGCGGCACGGGCCTCGGCGCGGGCAGGGCGGCCGCCGGCGCGGGCGGGGGGGCCACGGCCGGCGGAGGGGGCGGGGCCG